>JACQZI010000011.1 GCA_016207825.1 Planctomycetota bacterium
AGGGTAACATAATGAATCTGTTTAAGTTTGTTAGCAGAGGTTATCGGAAAGAAAAAGCCATAGCGTAGAGGTAAAACAGCTAATAAACCGAAAGAAGAAACTTATAAAAATTATTCAACAGAGCAGGGACACCCCGAATAATCGGGAGTCCCTCGTAGGGGGGCCGTGGAACGATTTTCTTGAATATGGAAGATAAACCGTTAGAGCAGGATGAACACCGTAATTTCAAGCGCTACAGTATCGACGGGCTGGCCGTCCGCTCGGAAGAAAAGCACGTCCTGGGGCTTTTTAAGACCACCCCTAAAAAGCATATGGTACTGGATATTTCCAAAGGCGGAATACATTTTATCAGCCGGGAGAAATTCAAGATGGCCCAGGAGTTCTCCCTGGAAATTACCGGTAAACTGTTAAAGGACGCCCCTATCAAGGCGCAAGGCAAAATCATCCGCATAAAAGAGTTTCCCGGAATGACCGCTTTCGCAATCGGCGCGGAATTTACCGCAATGGACGACGAAAACAAAGAACGGTTGAAAATGCTGATTAAAAGCGCCGCCAAAGCCAAGGGCGAGATTTCCTCATATATCGATATCAACGCTACGCAAAAGTAAAAGTTCAATTGTTCATCAGTTCAACAGCTCAATAGTTCATGAGTTTTTATTGCCATAGATACCATATTATTTTAAAATGGCAGCCATGGAATTTATTTCCTTTGACCTTGAAACCACCGGTTTATACCCGATAAGGGACAGGATTATCGAAATCGGCGCGGTGAGATTTAGTGGCAATAAAATATTAGGCAAGCTTGAAACATTTGTCAACCCGGGAATGCCCATCCCTCCCGAACTCACCGCCAATGTCCACGGGATTACGGACGAGATGGTCGCCAACGCGCCGGGGGAACGCGACGCGGTGGAAAATTTCCTCAAATTCATCGGCACGACACCACTGATTGCCCATAATATCACTTTTGATATCGGATTCGTCTCCGCGGTCGTCTGCCAGCATAAGATAAAAACCCCCAGGAATATCCTGATAGATTCCTGCGAACTTTCCCGGAGTTATATCAAGGGAGTTGCTAATCATAAACTGTCCACGCTTGCCGAGTATCTGCAAATCAAGGAGCCGACCGCGCACCGGGCGATGGCGGATTCCTTGGTCGTGATGAGATTGTTTCTGGCGTGCCTGAAACAGATGCCGCCGGACATCACGCCCGAAGGCATTGCCCAGCATATCGGACAGCTTATCAGTTTCGGGGATTATATCTTCGGCGATGTGGAACTTTTCCCGGAGCAGCAGGTCTTGGACGAAGCAGCCAAAGGTAACCTTGATGTCGAAATAGAATACAAAAACAACAACGGCGACCTTTCCCGCAGGTGGCTGAGCCCCTACACCCTCTTTACATTTAAAGGCCGGCCCTACCTGGTCGCTTACTGCCACCAGTCCGCGGAGATGCGCCAATTTCGGATAGACCGGATAGTGAATGTCTACGGCAAGCGCCCGACGAGACAGGGAAGATAACAACTCAAAATCCCGACTTTGTCGGGACGTCTCCTTGCTCCGCAGGGGCTTTCACGAGACTTTAAAGAGACTATGGTTTTAGTTACAAGTCTCTTATAAGTCCCTGTTAAAATGTATTCTCTGTTTTATTTTTATGGTTTTAGTTGCTAGCGAATCGGTAATTTGATTTTATTATACCTATCAATCAAAAAAGCAAATACCGAAAGGATGGGGAACCCACATGATGCATATAGATTTCAAGAACATTAAATCAAATATCGTCGGCCCCAACAACGGCTTGAGCGACAGCGAGCTTAACGCCTACATCAATGGCTACCAGCACATCATCCGCGATAACGAAATAGAGCAAAGAAACGGGAAGCTCAAGTTTCTGGACCTGCCGAAACAGAACGTTTCTGAAATAGAAAAACTCGCCAAGAAGTATGCCGGCAAATTCGAGAATTTCGTGGTCTTGGGGATAGGCGGCTCGGCATTAGGGGCGCGGGCGCTGCAGACGGCTTTGTGCCCTCCGTTTTACAACCTGCTTTCCGCCAAATCCAGGGGAAACAGGCCGCGCCTCTTTATCCTTGATAACGTCGACCCGGACGAGACAAACGCGTTGCTCAAACTGCTTGACCTCAAAAAGACATTGTTCAACGTAATAAGCAAATCCGGCAAGACCCCGGAAACGACCGCCGGATTCCTGTTGGCGCTGGATATCTTAAAGAAGGCATTCGGGAAGAAATACCGCGAGCACCTGATTATCACCACGGACAAGGATAAAGGCATTTTAAGAAAGTTTGCCAACGATGAAAATATAATCTCATTTGAAGTGCCGAACGGGGTGGAAGGCCGGTATTCCGTACTTTCCGCGGTCGGCCTGGTGCCGGCTGCATTCGTCGGAATTAATATTTCCAAACTCCTTAAGGGCGCGCGCAATATGGCCGAGGCCTGCCGCAAGACATCCCCGCAAGGCAACCAGGCATACCTGACCGCGTTGGTTAATTGGCTCATGGACACCAAAAAGGGCAAGAACATGCTTGTCATGATGCCTTATTCGTATGCCCTTAAGGATATTGCGGATTGGTTCAGGCAGCTCTGGGCAGAAAGCCTGGGGAAGAAAGTGGATTTGCAGGGCAAAAACGTATTTACCGGGCCAACCCCGATTAACGCCCTAGGTGTGACCGACCAGCATTCCCAGATTCAGCTTTATAACGAAGGTCCCAATAATAAACTGGTGGTATTCCTGGAAGTGGAAAAATTCCGCTCCACCGTAAAGATACCGAAGATATTCAAAGACCCTGATATGGATTTCATCCAGGGAAAAAGCTTTAACAAGCTGATAAATGCGGAAAAGAAAGGCACGGAAATAGCCCTGACCGAAAGCAAGCGTCCGAATTACACAATCAAACTGCCGAACGTTTCGGAGGAGACCGTCGGCGGGCTTATTTATTTCTGGGAACTGGTCACAGCCTATTCCGGCAAGTTATATAATGTAAACGCCTTTAACCAGCCGGGCGTGGAAGCCGGCAAAATCGCGACAAGAGAATTATTAACTAGGAAATAGAAAAGGATTTGTTTTATGTTACTGCCTCCGTTTAAGATTAAAAGCGTTGAGCCCATCTCAACCACCACCCGAGAACACCGGATAAAGAAAATAAAAGCCATCGGCTACAATCCCTTCCTCCTGCCGGCGCAGGATGTCGTCATAGACCTCCTGACCGATAGTGGCACGGGCGCCATGTCCGACCGCCAGTGGGCAGGCATTATGGCCGGGGACGAAAGCTATGCCGGAAGCGTTAATTTCCAGCATATGGCCGCGGCGGTGAAAGATATCATGGGTTTCCCTTACACCCTGCCCACCCACCAGGGACGCGGGGCGGAAAAGGTGCTTGACCGCGCCATTGTCAGGAAAGGCCAGACTATCCCGGGCAATATGCATTTTGATACGACCAAGGCGCATATCGAGGATGCGGGCGGGAGGGCCGTGGATTGCACGATTGACGCTATTTATAATCCTTATTCAACCTATCCCTTTAAAGGCAATCTGGATTTGAAAAAGCTGGAGGCGGCAATAAAGCCCAATCCTGGCAACGTGGCTTATGTCCTGATAACGGTTACCTGCAATTCTGGAGGCGGACAGCCGGTATCGCTTAAGAATATCAGGGAAGTCGCGCAGATTGCCCGCAAATATAAATGTAAGCTCTTTATCGACGCGGCGCGCTTTGCCGAGAATGCCTATTTCATAAAACAGCGTGAACAGGGTCATCAAAATAAATCCATCGGGCAAATCGTGCGCGAAATGTTCTCCTATGCGGACGGCTGCACGATGAGCGCCAAGAAAGACGCCATTGTCAATATGGGCGGATTCATCGGGGTCAGGGATAAAGCGCTTTACCAGAAACTCGTTCCCCTGGGTGTCCTTCTGGAAGGATTCCCCACCTATGGAGGGATGAACGGGCGCGACATGGAAGCTTTGGCAATCGGCCTTTACGAAGGCACCGAGGAAGAATACCTGCGCTACAGGACAGGGCAGGTGGCGTATCTGGGAGGTGAAATGAAGAAAGCCGGAATTCCGGTTGTGGTGCCTTTCGGCGGGCATGCCATTTATATCGATGCCAAGAAATTCCTGCCGCATATTAAAAGGGAAAACTTCCCGGGCCATGCGTTAACCATCGAGCTTTATATCGAAGGCGGCATCCGGGCTGTGGAAATCGGCGCTCTTCTGGCCGGGCGCGACCCCGACACAAAGGAAAATATCTTTCCGGAACTGGAATTGGTTAGGTTAGCCATCCCGCGCCGTGTCTATATGAAAGAACACCTGGATTACGTTATCGAATGCGCTAAGAATATCTGGAAACGCCGTAAGAAGATTAAGGGCGTAACTTTTAAATTCGAATCGCCCATTATGAGGCATTTCCAGTCAACATTTAAACGATTATAGAAAGGGATTATCCGATGAACAGAAAAGTTGTAATCACACATGCCAAGCGGACCCCGATAGGCAAATTCCTGGGAATGTTTTCCGAAACCACGGCGGTTGATTTAGGCGTCTCCGTTACCAAATCGCTTTTCAAAGAATCCGGTCTTAAGCCGGACAAAGTGGACGAACTGATTTTCGGCAATGCCCGTCAGGCAGGCAACCGCCCTAATCCGGGCCGGCAGATTGCGTATTTTTCCGGGATGCCGCAAGAAAAACCCGGCTATACGGTCAATAAGGCCTGCGGCTCAAGCTTAAAATCAATCGTCCTGGCATACCAATCGATTACCTTGGGCGACGCGGATATCATCGTTGCCGGCGGGACGGAAAATATGACGATGGTCCCGTTTATGCTTCCCAAATTCCGCGCGGGATACAGGCTCGGCAATGACAAAGTGGTTGACGGGATGTACCACGACGGATTGCTTTGCCCGCTGTGCAATTTGGTGATGGGTGCAACTGCGGAAAACCTGGTTGTCCAATATAAAGTTTCCCGCGAGGAACAGGATAAATACGCCCTGGCTAGCCAGCATAAATGCGAGAAGGCCATCAAGGGAAACAGGTTCAAGGAAGAAATCGCCCCGGTAGAAATCAAGACAAAAAAAGGCACTATCCTGGCGGAAAAAGATGAAAACCCGCGCGAAGGGGCGACGCTCGAATCCCTTGCCAAGCTTAAACCGGTATTCAAGAAAGAAGAAGAAGGCGGAACGGTCCATCCGGGAAACGCCTGCGGGATAGCAGACAGCGCCGCGGCGGTTCTGGTCATGGCGGAAGATGTTGCCAATAAGCTTGGGTTTAAACCCATGGCTTATATCAATGGTTATGTCAGCGTGGGGGTTGACCCTGCGTATATGGGAATCGCGCCGGTTTCGGCTATCAAGAAACTGGAAGCCAAAACAGGCGAAAAGCTCAACGATTTTGACTTGATAGAATTGAACGAGGCCTTTGCCGCACAGGTAATCGCCGCGGACAGGGAACTCAAACTCCCGATGGACATAGTTAATGTAAACGGCGGTTCGATAGCGCTGGGACACCCCATCGGCGCGACCGGCTGCCGGTTTGTCGTGACATTACTCCATGAGATGCAGAAACGCAATGCCAAAAAAGGGTTGGCGACCCTTTGTATGAGCGGCGGCATGGGCATGGCAGTAAGTTTTACCCGTAAATAATATTCCGTTCTCAGACAAGCTAGATATTTCGCTTGACAAAAGCGTCTAGTTTCATTATATTACCGAATAGTGGGACTATGGGCAGTAACAGGAATTTATCATGATGTCAGGTTCAAGACTTTATTTATATTTATCGGTGCTTTTAACATTAGCCCTGTGTATCGGGGCTAAATGCGACTGGACCAAGGATAAAAAGGAAGATGCCGTCCAGCCAACCACCGGAAGCAGCGGTGAACCAGAGGACATAGATACCTGGCAAAACCAATCCATTGACTCCTCCGGCTCGGAAGGCGCTTTTCCTTCTATGGCCGTTGACCATAACGGCAAAATCCATATCAGCTATCTGGATAACACCAACAGCGACCTGAAATATGCCACTAATCTTTCCGGTACATGGTTCAGCACGACCATCGACTCCACCGGCAGCGTCGGCGCGTATTCATCGCTTGCCATAGACACTAATAATAACGCCCATGTTGCCTATTATGATGTCATCAACCGCGACCTTAAATATGCCACCAACCAAACTGGCGCCTGGGTACGCACCACGCTGGATTCCGCCGGCATGGTCGGCGCCTGGTGTTCGCTCGCACTGGACGGCAATAACAAAAGCCATATCAGTTATGCGGACGAAACCAACGGAGACCTGAAATACGCCACCAATATTTCCGGCACATGGGCAACCTATACGATAGATTCTCCCGGCGTGGTCGGGATAAAAACATCCATCGCCGTGGATGGAAACAACAAAGCCCACATCGCCTATTACGATGCCACTAATAAATCCGTGAAATACGCGACTAATTCAAGCGGAAACTGGCTGGCAAGCACCGTTGCTTCCGCATCAAACTCAACAATCTCCATCAAAGTAGGGACTAACAATAAAGCTTATATTGCTTACGATAACAGCCTCACCAAATCATTAAAATGCGCGACCAATGCCGAAGGGGAAAACTGGGTAATAACGACGATAGATGAAAACGCGGCGATTCCATCCCTTACCATTGATTCCCAAAACAAGCTTTATGTAAGTTATTATGATTTAACCAATAACTGCCTTAAGTATGCAACAAATGCCGGGGGTGGCGGCTGGGTTGTTTCAACCATCGACAGCAACTATCACGCAGGGGAGTTTTCATCAATCGGGATTGGCGCCGATAACACCGTATCTATCGCATATTACGACGCTAATAACCAAGACCTAAAATACGCGACTACCAGCCAGGAAACTCTGCCTGAAGTAACGGTTCCAACCGCGCCTAGCCCGCCAAGCAGCTTGACTGCAACGGTCGTATCTTCTTTCCGCATAGATATTAACTGGACGGATAACGCCAACAACGAAACAGGATTTACACTGGAACGCAAGATCGGTGCGGGCGGTACCTATCAGGCTATCGCAACGCCCGGAGTGGACACCGTAACTTACGCCGACAGCAGTTTAACCGAGGGAACCAGGTATTATTACCGTATTAAAGCACTTAACAGCGTGGGCTCCAGCAGTTATTCAGCAGAGACCAATGCACTGACCATTCTTAATTCACCTTCCAATCTGCAGGCAACGGTTATCTCCTCAACACGGATTGCCCTTGCCTGGGCAGATAATTCAGGAGGGGAAACCGGATATAAGATCGAACGCAAGACCGGTGCCGGCGGCACATACGGGCAAATCACATCGGTCGGGGCTAACGTCATGGCGTATTCGGATAACAGCGTGGTGGACGGCGAAATTTATTATTACCGCGTGAGGGCTTATAACGCCGACGGCAACAGCATTTATTCTGGTGAAACCAATTCACCCGTTTCGCTTAACGCGCCAACTGCTTTAACGGCCAGCACTATTTCGGCAACACAAATAAACCTCAGCTGGAACGATAATTCCAAGAACGAAACAGGTTATAAGATTGAGCGTAAAATCGGCACGGGCGGAATTTATGCATTGATTACAACCACCATGGCAAGCGTTATTTCTTATTCCAATACGGCACTGGTGGACGGGACGGTTTATTATTACAAAATCAAGGCCACTAATGCCAACGGCGACAGCTCTTATTCCGGAGAAGCCAACACGGCTACCATACTCGCCCAGCCGACAGGCCTGACCGCTGTGGCTGTTTCTGCCACGCAGATTAATCTCGGCTGGTCGGATAATTCCAATAGTGAACTGAACTACAAGATTGAACGCAAGACCGGTGCCGGCGGCACATACGGCGAAATCGCTTCGGTCGGGGCCGATATTACATCTTACCCTGATAGCGGCTTGACTGAAGGAACTCTTTATTTTTACAGGGTAAAAACATCCAACGCCCTTGGAGATTCGGCTTATTCGGGAGAAGTTTCTGCTTTGAGCACTATGGGACCGCCTTCCCTGCTCCAGGCAACGGTTATCTCTTCAACACGGATTAACCTTACCTGGAACGATAATACCAATACCGAAACAGGTTATAAAGTGGAACGCAAAACCGGAGCGCTCGGCGCTTACGGAGAAATCACCTCTCTCGGTGTTGACACCGAAGCATACCAGGATAATACCGTGGTGGATGGCGCGACTTATTACTACCGCGTGCGCGCTTATAACGCCGACGGTGAGAGCTCCTATTCCAACGAAGCCAGCCCGGCTATCCCGCTCAACGCCCCGACCGTTTTAACCGCCAACACAACCTCGTCTACCCAGATAAATTTGGGGTGGACGGATAATTCCCTGAATGAAACTAATTTTAAGGTCGAACGCAAGACCGGTGCGGGCGGCACTTACGGCGAAATTGTTTCTCTCGGAGCTAACACCACGTCCTACCCGAATATCGGCCTGGTAGACGGAACACTTTATTATTACAAAGTCAAAGCAACTAACGCCAGCGGCGAGAGTTCCTATTCCAACGAGGCGTTTGCGGTCACCGTTCTTAACCCGCCGACATCTTTACAGGGCAATGCCGTATCTTATTCCCAGGTCAATCTCAACTGGAACGACAACTCCGGCAGCGAAACCGGCTATAAGATCGAACGCAAGGCCGGGGCAGGCGGCACTTATAACCAAATAACCACCACTAACGCCAACGCTACTTCATATCCCGACACAGGCTTGACGGACGGGATTACCTATTATTACAAAGCCCGGGCAACCAATACCAATACCGACAGCGTTTATTGCGATGAAATCAGCGTGGCTATGCTTCTTTCTCCGCCGACCGGATTAAGCGCGACAGCCGCCTCGGCAACACAAATCAATATCGGCTGGCTCGATAATTCAAACAGTGAAACGAGCTACAAGATTGAGCGTAAAACCGGCGCGGGCGGCGCTTATGAAGAAGTCGCTTCGGTCGGGGCCAATATCACCTCTTATCCTGATACGGGTTTGACAGAAGGAACGCTTTATTACTACCGCGTCCGGGCTTCCAATGCCATAGGCAACAGCGCTTATTCAGGCGAAGCCAATGCCACCACTCCACTCAATCCGCCGACCGCTTTAACTACCACGGTTCTTTCTTCATCGCAGGTAAGATTGAACTGGGAAGATAATTCAAATAGCGAACTAGGATATAAGATAGAGCGTAAAACCGGCCTAGGCGGCATTTACGGCGATATCGGATTGGCCTCTATTGACATTACTGTCTTTACCAATACCGGAACGTCGCCGGAAACCATTTATTATTACCGCATCAAGGCTTATAACGCCAATACGGAAAGCAACTACAGCAACGAAGTCAGCGCGGCGACATCACTCGGCACGCCGACCGGGTTGGCAACGACCCCGCTTTCGCAAACCAGCATACGAATTAACTGGTCGGATAATTCCGATAACGAAAGCGAATACTGGATTGAACGTTCGTCTACCGGAGGAGGAATCAACTTCAGCCAAATTGCTACTGTTACGGCAAGCACCAGTATCTATAATGATACCGGACTTACCGCAAACACCACTTATTATTACCGTGTCAGGGGTTATAGCGTAGTTTTCGGAATCAGCGCTTATTCCGGTGAGGCATCCGGAACGACATGGGATAACCCGCCAGCGGCCCCGACAAACCTGATTGCTAAAGGACAGGCATTACAAATCGTTATCACCTGGACGGATAACGCCAATAATGAAACAGGATTCAAAATAGAACGCGGACCGGACGGAACAAACTTTAACCAGATTGATACGACCGGCGCAAATATTACTGCTTATACTGACGCTCCTCTTGCGCTTTTCACCACCTATTATTACCGGGTCCGTTCATATAATATCGGAGGGAACAGCACCTATTCCAATGTCATTTCCGCCACAACGAAAGCCGGTTATCTGGGCACCGGGGCGGACGGGGCGCTTAATGTCCCTGCCGGAAACACATTTAATATAAACACCCAGACTAACGGTGTAAACGGACGTGCCCAGCCTGATGGGTGGTGCTCGCGTATTTCTTCTCTTACCGCCAATACGGCTGTTTTAAATACCGTCCCGCCTGTCGGAACGTTTGTTGCTAACGATGAGGTTATCATTATCTCGGTGAAAGGAACAGTTTCTTCCACCAATATCGGCAATTACGAATTTATGCGCGTCCAATCAGTTGCCGGTAATGTTATTACATTCGATGATAATAAAATCAAATTCTATGGTGAAACTGCCGGGCAGGATAACAATCTCGCTACCTCGCAATATGTTATGCTCCAGAGGGTGCCTAATTACACCAATGTCACGGTTAATTGGACCGGCACATTAACCTGTGAAAACTGGAATGGCATAACCGGCGGAGTGGTGGCGTTCAGGGCAAACGGAACTGTGTCGGTTGGCTCAACAAGGGTTCCGGTTCAACCAAATATAACGGCATCAATTACGGCTTCCGGCAAAGGTCATCGCGGCGGAACAGGCACTGATTATGATAGTGATGCTCCGGCTGGAGAAACCTATTGCGGGGGGCTATATAATTCAGGAGGCAATGCTAATGGAGGTGTAATTGTAACTCCTGCTCCAGGAGGCGGTGGAGGCGGTGGTGGTGCCACAACTTGGGAGGGCGACGGAGCCCGTGCATCTAACGGAACCACTGGTCCGGCAGGTGGAGGTGGCGGTGCCGCTTATACCTCTTGGGGAGCTTGGCCTGATCCATCATTTGGAGGAGGCGGAGGCGGGGGTGGTTATGGATCTGTCGGATTAGGCGGGTTGGGATTTGCTGCCGGTTCTGATGGAGCGGGAGTAACCGGAGGGAATGGGGGCAGCTCAGACCTACAATCATGGATAACCGATGGCGGAGGCGGTGGCGGCGGCGGAACTTACGGTAATTCAGCCCAATTAAACAGCAAAATTTATTTTGGCGCTGGCGGCGGGGCCGGAGGAGGTGCGGGTGACGCTGATACAGATACTTCTCTCAATGGCGGTTCAGGCGGCAAAGGCGGCGGGTTTGTTTATATCACCGCCAACACTCTCAATGTTTTCTATAATTTTGACGGGGCTAATTCTGATTCTGGTTATATAATCGCTAATGGCGGCGATGGCGAATCAGTCGATTTTCTTAACTTCTCAACTCCCGGTGGCGGCGGCGGTGGAGCAGGTGGCTCGGTTGTCATTAAAGCTAATTCTATAATCAATCAACATGCCAATGGAATTACAGCAAAACCGGGGGCAGGCGGCACGAGTAATGGCGGATATAATGGAAGTAACGGCGGTGGCGGCAGGACTTATGCTGAGTATAATATTGCGCCGGCTAATCTACCCACTCCCAATTATGCATTCGGTGGTGCTCCTCAGAACTAACCTTTAAGATTTGGCTTTCCCGTCAAAAATTTTCTTTTCTTCTCCTGTCAGGTAATCCACAAAAAGAACGCCGTTGAGATGGTCTGTTTCGTGCTGAATCACGCGGGAAAGATTTTCCTGTATGTTTTTGTCTTCGCTAACCGGAACCAAGCCGGTATCTATCTCTATCTTTTGCCCGTCCAGGTTAAGGGCTTCGCATAAGATTCGTTTATGGCGCGGAACCTTTGCGCTAAATCCCGGAACGCTCAAACACCCTTCTTCTTCGCAAAGCTTGCCTGACTTTTTGGTTATCTTAGGATTAACCAAAACCAGCTCGCCCTCGGGCTTTTTGGAAAGGTTTATCACGACCATTCTTAAAGGTCTCCCGACCTGGGTGGCGGCAAGCCCTATCCCGTTTTCCTTATACATCAAATCCAGCATTTTCCTGGCAAGCTGTTTCAAGTCCTTATTGATTTCTTTGACATCCTGCGCTTTCCTGCGCAGTTTGTGGTCGGGATATTTTAATATAGTGAGTTTCATCTCATTTCCTTGGGGATTATTTTACTAAACTCTTATTGTTTTGCCAATAAAATTTTTATTATATATAATAGCTCCATGAAAGAACTTGCCTATATCAAATGGGTTCAAAGGCAATTGAAATCATCCCCCGAAATAACCATTCCTTCAGGCGATGATTGCGCCGGAATAAAAATTGACGGGAACAAAACTGCCTTAATTACTACCGATGTAGTTGTCGAAGGGATTGATTTCCGTCTCGGGACAACCGGGGCAACAGCTTTTAAGGTTGGTTATAAGGCGCTGGCTGTTTCGATTTCTGATATCGCGGCCATGGGCGGCGCGGATAAGCTTTATGCAGTCGCCACCATGGCCCTGCGCAAAGAATTAAGCAACCGCTTTGCCAAAGAGTTATTCCACGGGATGAAAACACTTGCCCGGAAGTTTAATATACCTATCATCGGCGGAGATATTTCTTCCGTAAAAGGGCCAATCAGCATAAGTACCACCCTATTAGGAATAGCCAAGAGCAAGAATATCCTAAAGCGCGCGGGCGCCAAGGAAAATGATGCCATTATGGTAACCGGAAAACTAGGCGGCTCGATTCTTGGAAAGCACCTTGGCTTTATTCCCCGCCTGGATGAGTCGCGCATCCTTAAAAACAATTATCGCATCAATTCCATGATAGATTTAAGCGACGGATTATTAATGGATTTGGATCATATCCTTAATCCAAGCGGAAAAAGCGCGATATTGTGGGAAAATAATATCCCGATATCGGATGATGCGCGTAAATTAAGCAGGAAAGATAAAACTCCCCCTCTCCACCACGCCTTAACAGATGGAGAGGATTTTGAATTGCTGTTTACTCTGCCGATAAACGAGGCTTACAAAATAGCCAAAGATAATCCTTTAAAAGCACCGGTTTCCTTTATCGGTATTATATGCAAGGGCAAAGGAATCAATTTATTGACCGAACAGGGCAAAATAAAGAAACTTATCCCCAAAGGATATGAACACTGGTAATATGGAACAAACAAAGCAACCTCAACGAAAACTAATGCGGTTAAAACATTATGATTATTCTCAAGCTGGTGGGTATTTTGTAACAATATGCGCACAGAACAGACAGATGATATTAGAACCGGACGAAATACAAAAAGTCATCCAACAATATTGGGACAAATTACCGGAGAAATACGCAGAGGTTGAAGCCGACCAATTCATCATTATGCCTAATCATATTCATGGCATTCTATTCATTGTAGGGGCGGTTCACGAACCGCCTAAATATAATAAGGCAATTCATGAATTGCCCCTACAGCAACGCCGCCAAATGGTCTTGCCTAAAATCATCGGTTATTTCAAAATGAATACGGCAAAACATATTAACAGAATCAGAAACACGCCCGGTTTTCCTCTATGGCAACGGAATTATTACGAGCATATCATTCGCAATGAAAACGAATTAACGAGAATTCGTGAATATATCATCAATAACCCGCTGAAATGGCACTTTGACAGGGAGAATCCTGAGCGGGTGTCCAACAAGCAGTATGAAGAAGGCTTGAAATGGTTAGAAGGAAACTAATCTCTAACAGCGTCAAAGAAACCGTGGCTTTTGGGGCGCGCCTCGGTAAAAAACTCAAAGCCGGGGATATTGTGGCGCTTTCCGGCATTTTCGGCGCAGGGAAAACCTATTTTACCAAAGGCATTGCCCGCGGGTTGGGCGTAAAAAATATCGACAAAGTCGTCAGCCCCAGTTTTGTCCTCGGAACGGTCCATCACGGCAAAAGATACAAACTTTACCACTTTGACGCCCACAGGCTGCCTGATGCCGCGGAACTTTTACGGCTGGGCTTTACCGACTGCTTCTCGAACGGCGTGTGCGTGATGGAATGGGCGGAACGTATGCGTGAACTTAAAGCGCAACCTAATGTAACTATTGTATACTTCAAGGTTACCGGAAAGAATAAACGGCTTATAAAAATCTCCGGTAAAAAGTTATAGAATTAATAATGAATTCCCCCGATGAATATCGGGAGAAAAGGAGGACTTTATGGATAAAGCAAAGCTCGGTCTCTTAAAAAAGCTGGTGGATGCCAATGGAGTTCCCGGGTATGAAGGGGAAATATCCGATATCATCGCCAGCGAGATGAAAGGATTAACCAATTTAAGTTATGACAAAATGGGGTGCATCATCTGTGAAAAGAAAGGGGCAAACGCCTCGCCGAAAATCATGATCCCCGGCCATATGGATGAAATCGGGTTTATGACAACTCTTATTACCGAGGAAGGATTTATCAAGTTTACGGCATTAGGCGGATGGCTTCCCCAATATCTGGTCGCCCAGCGCGTTATTATTAAAACGACCAAAGGCAATCTCCACGGAATCATCGGATCGAAGCCGATTCATCTGATGAGTGATGAGGAACGTAAAAAGCCTACGGAAATCAAAGCTCTTTACATAGATATAGGCGTTAAGGACAAAAAAGGCGCGCTAGAAGCCGGGGTAAAACCGGGCGACCCGATTATCCCGGTCGGCCCTTTTACCGTCATGGCGGATTCAGATTACCTTTTGGCCAAGGCATGGGACGACCGTATCGGCTGTGCCATATTTATCGAGGTAATCAAGGCGCTTAAAGGCCGAAGGCACCCCAATACCGTCTACGGAGTCGGCACGGTCCAGGAAGAAGTCGGCACCCGCGGCGCGCAGACCGCCGCACATAAGATTAATCCGGATGTTGCCTTAATCTGCGACGTCGGGCTGGCGCAGGATGTCCCGGGCGGAGAAAAAGGCGTCGGGGTCCTGGGAAAAGGGCCGATGATTACCATTTATGATGCGGGCATGATACCTAACCTGGCGCTTCGTGATTTTATTATCGAAGTAGCCGAAAAGAATAAAATTCCTTACCAGATACAAGCCCTGGAACGCGGCGCCACGGACGGGCGACCCATCCATATCCATGCAGGAGGCGTGCCTTGCGTTTATCTGGGCGTTGCCACCCGTTATATCCACAGCCATTCGGGGATTATCCACGCGGCTGATTATGAAAATATCATTAAGCTTCTGACCGAAGTGGTCATGAAACTAGATGAAAAACAAGTGCGAAAGTTCAGTAAATAAATTTTCTATAAAAACACGTATTTTTTGAACTAAAACCAGTTTTATACGTTTATATATATGTCAGCGCCGATTGAAGCCGAGAACAATGAATGGGCAGAAATACCGGATACCGAGCTGATGATGCGGTATAAAAAAAGCCGTGATAAAAAGGCGTTTGCCGAACTGGTCAGGCGGCACCAGAAACCGCTCTTGAACTTCTTTTACCGGTTTTCCTGGGACAGCGGAATATCGGAAGATTTGGCCCAGGAAGTATTTATAAAACTGGCGCAAAGCTCAAAGAACTATCAGCCGCGCGCCAAATTCAACACGTTTTTGTATACGATCGCCCGGATGACCTGGATGGACAATTTAAGGACGCGTAAATACAGGCTCCATCCGGTTTCCCTGGACCAGGGAATTAAAGATTCGGATAAAGACACGACGCTCAAAGAAATGGTCGTAAAAGACCCGAAAAGACCTGAAGAAAAACTGATAAACAAGGAAATGATTGACAAGGTAAAAGAAACCATGAAAGAATTGCATGAGGAACACCAGGTAATAATTAACCTGTGCGTTTTCCAGGGAATGAGTTACGACGATGCCGCAGAGGTGCTGAAAATACCGCTGGGCAGCGTGAAATCCAGACTGCATTTTGCGCTGGCAAAATTAAAGGAATTGGTAAAACCTTAGGTAAAAAGAGGTTTATGAAAACGTCTATTTATTGTTATTTATCTTTTATCTGCTTGGGGGTCTTGGTTATTTCTCAACCAGCAAAAGCTGAAAATAAGCCTCTTTCACCCATAAGCCGGGTTGAAACGGAATTAGAATTTGCCCAAAAGATGGTTGATAAATACCACTACTTGCTCTCTTTTGAATTAGCTGATGAAATATTAAAAAAGATACCGAAGAGTTCCCTGCCCAAGGAAACCCAGATTAAAGTTGATTCAGTTACGGCTGAGGTTAAGGTGCAAAAAATTAACATCCCCGGATTGAAAATGGAGGAACAATTCACTTATTTGGAGGAAGCAACCGATGCTTTAAAGCAACTGATTAAAACTTACGGCGATGACTATGCCGAAATCAAGGATGCCAGGCTTCAGATAGGAAACCTATTATTTGGCAAAGGAAAAATCCTTTTAAATCGGCTGGAACAGGAAACCGACGCGGATGTAAAAAGCAAGTTACAACCAGAGGCGGTTTCTTCTCTCAACCAGGCTGCTGAATATTTCGCAAAAACAGAAGATGCTTATCACAAAGAAATAGATGTTTTAAAAGAGCAAATTATCGCTGAAAACCTGAAAGACATCCCCGACAGCAAATTACTGCAACAGCTGGAGAAAAAACTATCTGACAACGATAACATTTTATCCTCCTTGCGATTTGCCAAGCCGCAGGTTTTATCCACGATGGCATTATTACCAAGTAATACCCAGCAACAAAAGAAGGATTTATTAAACAATGCCATAGATATGTTTGAACAAATCATGCTGGAAAAAGGACCGTTTTCGTCATTTACTTATCAGGCAGCTAATGAAGAAGGTGTTTGTTATTTATCTTTATGCGATTGGCAAAACGCTCTTCGATGCTTTACGATTTCAACTACCGAGTTGTTGAGCCAATTGGGGTTTCCGCAAAGCTCTTTGGGTTCCATTGACCCAAACTTCAAGGAAATCATCCAGCGCGGGTTTTCTTTAAAGGCACGGACTTACAACCAGATGTATGAATACCGACTGGTAATTGGAACTTTCGATGAGTTATCCAAAGTTTTTCCTCAAGCAGGGCAAAAAACCGATTATTACTTTCAAGAAGCCCTTCTTGAAAAAGCACTCGCCTTATACTATTTACAAACACCCGCCCAGTCTTTCGGAATAATCCAAAAAGTCATATCCGAAAAAGGGCCACTGGCAATAAAAGGGGTGGATTTATATTATAAGCTGGTACGTCACAGCACCCCCTTCGCTCTTTCCCCGGATATTCTCTTGAACAATATCAATTATCTCCGGCAAGCCAATCGTATCGATAAGATGGTTGCCCAAAGCAAACAATTCCTAACTGTTTTAAGAATGCTCCCCAAAGACACACAGGTGAAATATGCTCCGGAAGTATTATGGATACTGGGTCAGGAATTCTTACAACAAGCCAATCCGAATATTTACCAAGCATTAATCGCCTTTGAAGAACTATACAAGCAATACGGGGAATCCGATTATGCCCCTGATGCAGCAAATAATTCCCTGAAATGCTATCTAGAAATGGGAAAAGAAACCAACGACCGCTCTTACGAAGAACACGGCACGTTGATTGCTTCGCTAATGAGCAAAAAAGGATGGGGAGGCGATTGGCTGACGGCAATGACGGCATATCGCAATGGGAAATATCTTGAGGCGGTTAAATTATTCCAAAAAGCCTCTGAAACCCCTGCGAAATTTCTCCAATCGAAGGAAATGATCGGCTCGATGTATTATTTACACGCGGAAAGGGATCTCTGGCCTGCATACGAAAAAGAAGAGGATTCTGCCAGCAAGGCAAAACTAAAGGAAGAAACTATTCGCTATTTGAAAATGTCAGAAGAAAATGAAAAGGTGCTGACTGAATCCATCAACGAAAACACCGATGTCTTACGGGGCTACCAAGCCAGATCTGCCCTAAGGCTTGCCCAGATTTACCGGCACCCAGCCATGATGAAATATTCTGAAGTACTAAAGATACTGGCTGGATACGAAACTGCTTATGCCGCATTCGAAAAGGAAACCGCCAAAGCAATTGAGTATAAAACAGAAGCCCTGATAGAATCTTCTAATGATTATAAAAATCAGGCCAACCTTAAAACGGCGGAACTTTATCTTGAAAAATTTCTGGCAAAAAAGCCGGAAGAAGGCGTTTTAACCAAACTGGTTTTAGCAGCAGCAAGAAAGTACGAAGCGTTTGCAAACCAGACTGTTTCTCCGGAAATAAAAGGGGAAGAACGCTGCAAACAGCTTGAAACCATGAAAACAAGCAATTCTGTTCTTTACAACGATTTTATTCATTCTGTTGAACGAAGCGCCTTCTATTATGAACAATGGCTGCAAAAAGCACTTCCCGAAAACGTTTCGTATCTCCACGCGCTTTATGTCGCTAATAACCTTTCTCAGGCAGCCGATGACCTGGCAAAACATGCTTTCTACAAAAAAGCATCCGAGATTTACGAGAAGATACTTGATAACAAATATACCGGACAAATCCCCAAAGAAAACCTGTGGAAGATCCAGTGGGATTGGGCATCGTCTTTGACGAAAATGGAGAACTGGCAGGAAGCGTTTGCCATTCTGGAAGCCGTTGAATTACAACAACCAAATAATTTTACCATAAAAATAAACCTGGCAACTGCTTATGAAAAGGCGAAAGAATGGGATAATGCCCTTACTAAATGGCATGAACTGCACAGGCGTTTACCGGAAAAAAGCAAGGAATGGTGGAACGCCCGTTATCATATTCTTATCTGCTTGATGAATAAAGGCGATTCTGGCGGTTATATTGAAACTCGAAAACTAATAGATGGATGGAAATATCTTACTAACGGTGAATATGATAAGAATAAATTCGGTTTTAAAGACAAAATTAACACAATAGACAAACAATTATCCGAAATAGAACCGAGGAAACAATAAAGGATACGATATATGTGCGATAAAAATTATGATTTAATCGGCTACGTGAAAAACGGAATGGCTCCGGATGAAAAATCCGCCATTAAAAGCCACCTTGATTCCTGCGCAGAGTGCCGTGAGGAACTGCGGTCTATCAAGACACTCTTTGCCGCATTCAAAGAAATGACCGAAATAGAGCCTTCTTCCAATTTTGAATACCGGGTAATGCAGGAAATAGAAAAAATACCGGCGCCCGGCAATATCGGGCTCTACGGAATCCCTGATTTTGTCTCGCAGAAAATACAAACCGCCGTTGCCAGGGTTAAATATACTTTCCGGCATTCGTCTCCCTGGGCGCTATCGGCCGCGTTTCACGTTGTCCTCTTTGCCGTTTTGGGGTTGCTCTTTATCAAGCCTACCCAAACCCAAATCGAGAAAGATTATACCATAAGATTTATTCCTGATAACAGGCAAACCGAGCGTGAATTAATACCGGTTGATCCAAACACTATGGTTTTTAAGCCGAATGATTATAGATTTCCGCGTTTCGAAAGGGATGATATCCCTGCCTCTGATATACCCTTGCCGGCTCTTGAAAACCCCGAGTTTGTCCAGGACATAAATCCGGTCCAGCCTTTGGAAACGTTGCCGGATTCGGTCTGGGACCTCCGGCACCTGCCCCAGATGGTCAGGATAGATTCTGTTAAGAACAAGAATTTCACGGACCATTTGGTTAATAACAGGACCGGTGTTAAGCGTAAAGAACTGATTTCGCAATACGGCGGGGATTCTTCAACTGAACGGGCTGTCGCGCAAGGCCTTGATTGGCTCAAGAAAACACAAGAGCTAAACGGGTCGTGGGATCCGGAAAAACATGACGGGCTAAAAGATTACCAAGTCGGCTTGACCGGCCTATCGCTTTTGACATTCATAACCGACGGAAATAGTTCTTTGAAAGGCACTCACCAGAAAACGGTCCAGGCCGGCATAAAATACCTATTGTCACAGCAACAGGAAAACGGTTTGTTCGGTCCTTCAGCCCTAAACGGAAAAACTATTAATTATATGTATAACCACGGAATCGCCACCATGGCTGTCTTGGAAGATTATTGCCAGACACGCGATAAAACCGAGGAGAAAGCCGTTACCAAAGCGGTCGGATTTATCGTAAGCGCCCAGAACACCCAGGGCGGCTGGGGGTATCAATCAGCTAACGGGGTTAACGACACTTCGATAACTGTCTGGCAGATATTCGCTTTGAAACTTGCCCAAACGCTTGATATCGGGAATACCTCTTCGGCTTTAAAAAGGGCAAGCCAATGGCTTGCTTCAGTCACCAACGAAGACGGTTATGTCGGCTACCGCAAGACGAATAATTATCCCAACGGCCCTTATGCCCTGACTGCGGCTGGAATGTTTTCCCAGTTGTTTATCGGCTGGGATAAAAACGACGACCTGATTGAAAAGCAATCTAAAATATTGGCAACCCAACTGCCTAAAATGCATCCGGTAACCCAGGCCATCGATAATGATTATTATTACTGGTATTTCGGCACGCTGGCGATGTGCAAAAAAGGCGGCAAAGAATGGCAGAACTGGAACAAACACCTCAAGGAAACGCTCGTCAAAGCGCAGGAAACCAATAACACCGCCGGCGCAGGCTCTTGGGCTCCTGAAGACCGCTGGAGCGCTTACGGCGGCAGGCTTTATACCACCGCCATGGCAATACTTACCCTTCAAACGTATTACCGCTATTCGAATATATAATCAGAAAGAATTTGCTTTCTATCAATAAATTAGTATACTTTAAGTTATGGATACGCCTTTCAAATACGCAGCTATATTCGTATTATTAGTAATTGTCTTGGGGTCCACTGCTGCCTTCCTGATGAGCGAAGAGAAAAGCGATGCGCCGGACGACTCCGGCGATTCATTCGACCTGAACTCACGCATAAGCATCGCCGTTGACAAGGGATTAAAGTTCCTTGCTTCCAGGCAATCCAAAACAGGGCTGCTGGGCTCACAGTATCAGGTATTTGTGACCAGCGTTGCCGGATTGGCTTTCCTGGCCAGCGGAAATCTCCCCGGCGAAGGCAAATACGGCACTAATATTCATGCCGCCCGCCGTTATATCGTCAATTCGACCACCAAAGTCGGTTACGTCTGCGAAGACGAAAGAAGCGGCGGCGCTTCCCGCATGCACGGGCATGGCTTTGCCACCTGGTTCCTAGCCGAGCTTTACGGAACCAGCCGCCAGAGCGGGATAGAGGTGGAAGAAGAAGTTAAAACTATTCTCAAAAAAGCTATTGATGTCATTGAATCCAGCCAGAGCAACGAAGGCGGCTGGTATTATACCCCGCAAAAAGGCGGTGATGAAGGAAGCATTACGGTCTGCATCGTCCAGGCATTGCGCGCCGCGCGCAATATCGGCTTAAATGTAAACAAACAGGTCATAGACCGCGGTGTCGATTACCTTAAAAAAAGCGCAAATCCTGACGGCAGTTTTAAATACTCCTTAGGCAGCGGCGGAGGCGGAACATTTCCGTTGGCCTCCGGGGGCGTTTCTTCCTTATGCCTATACGGGCTATATGATGCACCCGAAACCCTGAAAGGGCTGGAATACATGATGAAGCATAAACCGGGTACCCCAAATAACTGGAGCTCTTATCCATACTACTCTAATTTTTACGCCACGCTGGCGATGTTCCTGGCAGGCGAAAAATACTGGAATGAATGGTTCCCCCTGGAAGCCAAAATGCTCCTGGAAAAACAAGAAGAAAACGGCTCATGGCCCAATGGCGAAGGCGGCTCTCCGGAGTATTCCACCGCCCTTGCCTGCCTGACATTGCAGATACCCTTGCAATATTTGCCACTCTTTCATAAATAAATCTTCTCGACCCAACCGTATGCCTGCCCGCCGAAGTCTAACGCAGATGGGCCTGCCCGTCCGGTCAGGCGAATTTGTGGTAAAGCTCCGTCCCGACGTTATCCTGCCTTAAAAAGTGTCAAATATGTCCCTTGCCCCTTTTGTGCTTTTGTGAGTAAAAAATCATACTTATTCCGAAATTTATCTTGACAAATAATCCTTATTAGATATATTGGTTATACTACCTAATAGGTTAAGATGATTTTGATTTATAAAAGAAAGGAATAATGTATGAAACAATCCAAATTACTCGGCATAGCCTTAAGTATAATAGTATTAATCGGAGTGGTATCATCCTTTGTGTTTGCCCGTCAGTATGACCCAAGAACCGGACGTTTTAACCGGCGCGACCCAATTGAATATGACGGTGGGGTGAATTTATATACCTATGTTGAAAATAATCCGGTTAATTATACAGACCCTTATGGGAAATGGAAATTCGAGGTAAAGGGAGAACAGGTTGTAGCTATTTCAACAAAAGGCGATGTTAATAGCTTGATGATGCTAGCAATATTGTTAAACAAATCTCTTACCCCCGAAGATATGGCTAGAGATTCTTTGAATGCTGAGTATGAAATTGGAAGTGAGATCGTTGTTTGTTGCGATGTCTGTTCTCTGCTGCCTAAAATGAAAGAAATGTCGGAATGGCTATCTTATATGAAAGGGCTCTATCAAAAAATGGACGCTTTAGGGGCGGACGAAAAACCGAAAACTGCTGATGATGTAGACAAAAAAATAGACGAATGGGTTAAGAAAGGAAAAAATATAGATGCGGCGAAAGCAGGAACTTCCCGAACAGAAGGTAGCGTGCGTTTAGGCGAAGTATATGTTCAACCATATGATAATCCGCTTATCGTTCAGATGCAACGTGAACACGAAGAGTATCATTTAAGGCCAAATTGGGATTTTATAATTGAAGTGGTAAAAAAGACAGGTGCGAAAAAAGCTGAACTAGATAATCCCACGTTTCTGCGCGATTACCATATTATGGATGAAATTGAAACATATGAGACCTCAATTAAATATACTAATGAACTAATAAATAAAATCGAAGATATTTGTTTGAAGAAAAACAAATAATTGTAAAAAATGGTTTTATAATCTATATGACGCTGATGCAATCCATATGGTTTAATCTAAGCAATTAAATGATGAAAAATAGGGATGTCATTATCTTAGTTATAGTGTTGTTTCTAATAAATAGCAGTATTTCCTGTTATAAAAAACAAACAATTATCGACAAAAATATAAGCATTATTAGCAACGATTCCTATTCGGAAAAGGAAAAAACTGAAAAGTTAAAAGAGTTGTATTATTCATCTGCTGAACTTGATGTGAAACAATTAACATCGCTTTTTACCGTATTTATAAATAATCCTAATACCATGCCATGCTCCTTAATTCCATTAGTTTTATATTCGGCAAGAAAAACAAGCTGTTTTGATGCTTTCGTTAAATCTCTTTCTAAAGAGCATCGTGATAGGCTGTTTGATTCTTTCGACTCTGTTGATAAAATTTACGAGCGCCACACGAAACCAGGTGGTTCTCCATGGCTTCTTCCGCCTAATAATTCAGAAATGTCCAAGGAGAATAAAGACTCAAAAGATTAATGGCTCAAAAGCATAATGGCGATAAATAATACGGTAAAACAACCCAATCCTTCCGCTAAACCCAAACGTTTCTTAAGAGTTACTTTCGGCATCCTTTTTATTATAATTCTCATTACCGCACTCATATTCTTTGCTTTTCCCGCATCCGCCCAATCCGAACTGGATAAGATGCTTGCCGGGCCGGATAACGAGATAGACCTCGCCCGCGCCGCCTTGCTCGTTGCACAGGAAGTTTATCCTAATATAGACATTGACTCTTATATTAAACGTATTGACGGCATGGCTGATAAAGTTCGCTATATCATAATGGCGGGCAGGGGTAATGCCTTTGACCCCGACTATCGGATAAGAGCCATAAACACCCTTTTCTTTTATGAAGAAAAATATGAATACGATACGGCGGATTTCTTCGGGAGGCAAGTTTCTAATTGTTTTCTAAATGGCATCATGGATACCAAAAAAGGCGCCTGCTTCACTATGCCCTTGTTATACCTTTGCTTGACTGACAGATTGGGATTCCCGATTTATGGCGTTAATATTCCCGACCATTTTACCATTAGATATGACGATGGCAAATATCGCACTAATATTGAAACCACCTGCAAGGGAGGCGTAGCCGGCGATGATGCCTATATAGATATTTGTTATATAACGGACAAAGAAATTAAATCCGGGGCTTTTCTGAGAAATCTATCTAAAAAAGAAGTTGTTTCAAATATGATTGAATCGCGAGGGAATTATTACTTAAGGGCAGAAGATTATGAAAGGGCTATCAGGGATTTAGAAAAGGTAGTTAAGATAAATCCGACTAACGCCGAGGCGTTTCTTAATCTTTCAAATATTTATAAGAACCATAAGAAAGACTTAAAAATCAGCGACCAATATTTCGCCAAAGCTCAATCGTTAGGGTATAATTTTGGCCGGCGAAAAACTGATTACGACTTAAAATATATTGAAAGTGTTATACAAATAGCCAAAGAACAAGGCATCGACACCAAAGAAATAGAGGCGGCTCGTGATAAAGAAGCAAAACGATTAGCCGAGTTAAAAAGGCGTACTGGGAGGTGACAAAAGCAAACGAGGAATACAGAAAAAAGCAGGAGAAACTGTTTAATCCACAACCGCCTGCACCGCAAAATCCTTTTCCGCAGACGCCGATTCCGCCTAACCCAAATCCTAATAAATAGTCTTACCCTAATTGCGGGAAAAGACATTCATCAATCCATCGGTGCCACAGTGCGATAGCCTCCCCTCTCGGGACGTCTGCTGACTACCTTTAGGACACCGCGTTTTGCAAGCCGCTATTTATAAGGGATACAAACCATCATTTTTGGAAAATGCCGTTTTTAAAACCGTATCCCCCCACCTGACGGCGTAATCCGACCGTACAAATGGCGTAACCTGACCCAACTGGCGGCGTGCACCCACCGTGCAAACGGCGTAATCTTACCGTAACAATTATGTATACCAACCCTAACAATCACGTAATCTTACCCTAACGAGGGCGTATCCCGACCGTACGAAGGGTGTATCCCGACCGTAGCAAGGGCGTAAACCGACCGCCGCAACGGTGTGTAACAACTCTAACAATAGCGTATCCTGACCGCACAAAGGGCATAATCCGACCGTGCAATCGGCGTATCCCGACCCTACAAAGGATGTTTATATAGGGTAGATAGGGGGTGTAGTGGTCCCGGAGCCAAAAAATCTTTCCAACCCCTTTTAAACCAAGAGGATACAAATTATGATTAGTCATAACCCCTGCCAAATTCGGACTTAGGTATTTTCGGCTTGATATGCAATTCCTTATCTTCTTGATTATAAAGGAGTTGGGAATTATGACCGCAATAATGGTTAGAATTATCGTATATAGCATCCTATTGTAACCAGTCAAACGGCAATTGTAACAATTCGTTTAGGAAAACCAAAATCCCGCAAAAAATCCGAAAAATATTTTTGGCTGTAACATCTTGAATTACCACTTGTTATAACCATTTTCGTTAAAGCTTTCGGGAAAACTCCGTTTTCAATTGTAACCGTTACCATATAAAGGGTGGAAGACGATAAAAGAAAACAAGATAAGCTGATACAGGAATTTGTGGATAAGAAAAATCGCAACTATTTTCATATGATTCCGAGATTTTCCCTAAAAAGGGTAGGGGGTCAGGCCAATTAATATTAGAGGGATAGGTCGGTTTCCGGGCGGACCTTCCGGTTCTTCTTCAGTTAGTCCTTCAGTCCCGATGAATATCGGGACGGCTAACAGTAAGTCTCTTCAGGTAATAAACCCGCCTGAAAGAGACGAGTAAACAAAGCGGTTTAGAAAGGAGAAAGCGTATGTCAACCATAGTTAGCCATGTGATTTTCATGGTCGGTTTGCCGCTTGAAACGCCGGAACGCATCGGGGAGAACTGGCTGGAAGGCTTGAAGGGCAATGCCCTCAAGCTCTACCAGAATCTCCTGGCGCGGATACCGGATAGTTTCAAGTTTCAGGAGCGTATGGCGGCTCCGGCTAACCAGGGCTTTGCCGAGATGATTGACCCGTCGTTTGTTTCCCGTACCGGGAACAAAAAGTCCCACATCGTGGACAGCCACGGGAAAAACCTCAGCGAGGCTTACCAGAAGTTCGTCCGCGGCCTTAACTACGCCTTTGAAACCGTTGACGGCGTCCAAGCCAAACGGTTCAAAGAGAAAGTGGAAAAGGCAAAGGAGAGTTTCCTGGAAGGGTTAGCCCGGCGCGCGCTCCTCTTTGGCGGAACCAAAGTGGAAGGCCGCGGCCCGGCGCCATTAGCCAGCCTTTGGCTGGTTAACCAGCGCGGGGTTTCGGGTATGCTGCGTGAAGGCGACCAGGTCCTGCAGGGCGGTCCTTACCGGATTTGCCAGATACAGGACAGGTCGACTTTCAAAGCGGCGCTTACCCAGCGGCTCATCCAGGCGGGAATCAGGATTATCAAATCCAACTTTTCCGCATCGGTTATCGCCGAAGAGAACAACCAGAACAACCAGACGGTGCAAAAGTTCATAGACCCTTCATTGGGAATGGAATCTTTCGCCACCGGCGGCGCTTCACGTTTGGATTTCATCCTCGTGAACGACCAGTTGTCTCTGGAAGTGCAGGCGAGCAGGGTGTAACCCAAGGGTTAGGGGAAGGAGGTCCCGGCTCCTCCCCCCCTCTTTTTTATTTATCCGCTTTGTCATAAATAAATTATTTCCTTCTGATAATTCATTTTCTTTTGGTATAGGACCATCGTCCTAACCACTGCCCCGCTCTGCTTCGCTCCGCGGGACTATAGGGAGTCCCTGCCCCGAAAGTATTCGGGGACAGGGGAAAATCATATTAAAGTTATCAAGAAGCGATTTTCTTGCTATAAAAATCTTACTTTATTATAATTATTGCCATGCAAATACTTTTCGCCGGAACAGCGCCTTTTGCCGTGCCGATCCTGGAAAAACTGATTGTCAGTAAAAACCACGTGATACTCGGCGTGGTCACCCAGCCGGACCGCTGCCAGGGACGAGGATTGAATATCATACCTTCCCCGGTAAAAAAATTAATCTCAAAATATCATTACCCTGTCTACCAGCCTGAAGACATAAACGATGCCTCTTTTACCCAGACTTTAAGAAAGCTAAACCCGGAAGCGGTTATCCTGGCGGCTTACGGGCAGAAGATATCCAACACGCTTCTTAACATTCCTCCTTATGGATGGATCAATATCCACCCGTCACTTTTACCCAAATACCGGGGAGCCGCACCGGTTGCCCATGCCGTCTTAAACAGTGAAACGCTGACCGGTGTTACCATCATGAAAATGGTCTCTAAAATGGATGCCGGACCGATAATGGCCCAGCAATCGCTCATGGTAAAACCTGAAGAAACCACGGCCGAACTGGAGCAACGCCTGGCCGGGTTAGGCGGTGAACTGCTACTCAACACCCTTGCCAAACTGGAAAAGGGCGAAATAGAAACCAAGTCGCAGTTTGAAGAAGGAGTAACGCTCGCTCCGTGCATGACCAAAAAAGAAGGCCTTATCAACTGGGCACAATCGGCATTTAAAGTTTATAACCATATCCGCGCCATGCAACCATGGCCCGGTGCATATACATTTTACCAACGCCCCGGCCATAAATCCATCCAGGTAAACCTTATCCGGGCAAGCCTGGGGCTGAAAGAAAGCTTTAACGAACCGCCCGGCACGATTATCGCCGCCACCAAAGCACGGCTTCTGGTAAACACCTCGGATGGGGCGATACATATTGAAGAATTGAAACCGGCCGGAAAAAACGCCATGTCCGCCTCGGATTTTATCAACGGTTACCGCGTCAAGAAAGGAGATTTCTTTGGGAATCACTGACCCCTTGTTTATCGGATTGAACCGG
This sequence comes from Planctomycetota bacterium, assembly GCA_016207825.1. Classification (NCBI taxonomy): domain Bacteria; kingdom Pseudomonadati; phylum Planctomycetota; species Planctomycetota bacterium. The sequence goes on from JACQZI010000011.1 coordinate 27,518, forward strand.
CTCCGCCTGAACAAGCTAAAGAAAAAGAAAGTCGCCCCGGAAAAGCTCCTCATCCTTTTCTCCTACTGCCTGCAGAATTCGGAATGCCCGCAGAAAATCGTGGCGAGCCTTTCCAACTGCAAACGATGCGGCAAATGCACGGTGAAAAACATCCTTGAATTGGGGGAAAAATACCGCGTCCGCTGTGTCGTGGCAAGCGGAGGGGGAATGGCCCTGGAAAAAGTAAAGGCCTCCGGCGCCCAGGTTATTATCGCCATCGCCTGCGAAAAAGAACTGAAGCTGGGCATCAAAGGCGTCTTCCCCAAGCCGGTCGAAGCCATTCCCAACAAGCGCCCCAAAGGGCCCTGCAAAGATTGCGAAGTAGACCCGGAAAAAATAGAATTGGCCCTGTGCTCACTTTGCAAGCAGGAAGAATAAACTAATCGCAAGATTTTATTTGACATCCGATTGATATTCTTCTACATTCTATAGCCTATTAGAGATATATAGTTTTTATGTCCCGATAACCATCGGGATGAAAGGAGCATAATATGGCGGATGATAAAGGCTATTGCGTGAAATGCAAGGCAAAGAAAACCATCGAGGGCGCTAAAGTGGTCACCATGAAGAACAAAAGGAAAGCCATGAAAGGCAAATGCCCCACTTGCGGAACCGGCATGTTCAGAATCATGGGCAAATAAGACAGGATTGCCGCAGTTTGCTAAACAGTAATTTAAGCTCCGGGGTTTTTACCGTTCGGGCAGAAGCCCCGGAGCTTTTCCCAATAATCACACAATCAGTTTTTACCCTTTTCTCTCCCTGCCTATTTTGCCGAAATAAGATAATACCGGCTAAAAATATCCATTGTCTTAACCGGATATAAATGGTATAGTATTTATTATGAGCCCAGCCAAGAAACCGAAGAAGCTTTGGAGGATAATCGTCGCCGTTTTATTAGGCTTATTGCTGATTGCCTCGGCAACGGCGAATTATTCGCTCTATACTATCAACCAACGCCTCGCGGCACAAAACGAAGACGCCAAATCGCTTGCCCGAAAGCTCCAGCTGGAAATTATGCAGCTTAAGGAACAAATCAAACAGCTGGAACAGGCACGCAACCCAAATGCCGCCAAACCAAATGCAGTGGTTTTCACCTTTGACGACGGCCCATACCGCAGTTACAGCCCTGATAATTCAACCGAACATACGGAAATTATCCTGGATATCCTTAAGAAAAACAATATCAAGGCAACTTTCTTCGTCCTGGGATGCCAGTTTGATGAAGAACAGGTCGGCAGCGGGGGAACACTTGAACGCTATAAAAAATGGGTTAAACGCGTGGTTGACGAAGGGCACACCTTAAGCATCCACGATTACAACCATATCCCCTACTGGAAACAATCCAGGGAAGAACTGGAAAAGTCGTTTAAATTTACTTCGGGCAAAATACGGGAGTTTACCGGCGTCTCCCCTTCAAAGTATGTGCGCTCGCCGGGCGGCAGTATTTCCGAAGAGGCTCAAGCCTATCTCAAGCAAAAGGGTCTCCGGCATGTCTATTGGAATATTGAGGCAGAGCCTTTAAACCTGAAGACAAGCGGCGGGTTCCTTGACCACGTAAAGAACGAAATCGCCCAGGGACAGCGCGGGATAATCCTGATGCACGACCGGAACGCCTCCGGATACCTCGCGGATTTAATCAAGTATCTCAATTCCAAAAATATTAAGATTATCTCCCTTGCCGAGTGGGATAGAAAATACGCCCTGCCCAAAACACCCTACAAAAACCAGGTCGTCCGGTTTTAGCCCTTTAGCGCATCTTCACGCTTCATTAATTACTTGAATTCAGGCGTAAAATCCTTATATTATAACGGAATGCGCATAAGGATTAAGAAAGTCTTTATCGGGCTGGCTATCGGTTTAATCTCCGCCATTCTGGCGAAAGTCCTTTTTACCGCAATTCCTTTCCTTTCCGGGACAGAAATCTTAACTCTTGATTACCGTTTTAAACTCTTTGCCGAACCTTCTAGTGCCGCCAAGGATATCGTCATCATCGCGATTGACCAATTAAGCCTGGATTACATGGAAGACCGGGGTGAGGAACAGGACCCTGTTTTCTGGCCGTGGAACAGGGCAGTTTACGCGGCGGCCGTGGATTACCTAAGCCGGGGGAAACCCAAAGCGATCATATTTGATATCACCTTGAAACGGACGGATGAAGAAGGGGACGATCTCTTTGCCAAGAGCATCAAAAACGCCGGCAATGTCTACTGCCCCATGGTCTTCACACAGGAAAAAAACCAGGACTATGCCAAAACGATAAGTCCCCAATCCAAGGAGTTACTGCTTAATAAGTTCTCGATTGACGTGCCAAATAACACCCGCCTCCAAACACCCATTTATAATATGGCGCATCCGCCTAATGAAATACTGCTGCCAAGCCCCAAACGGCTGGGCTCGGTAAACATAGATAAGGATAAAGACGGAGTATTAAGAAAAATCCCTTTGCTTTTCAGTTATGAAAATAATCTTTTCCCCTCATTATCCCTTGCCGTGGCGCTGGACATGCTCACATCAACGGGAATTTTCATATCCGATAACAACGAACTTTCTTTTTCACCCGCACATAAGTTTCCCCTGACACCGCAGGGCGAAATGTATATCTGGTGGCGCGGCCCGGCAAAAAGCTATTCGTATATCTCTTTCCGCACGATTTATGCCAATTGGTATGACACGCTTCAAAAGAAATCTTTCGAAAGCAAGTTTATCCCTGAATATTTCAAGGATAAAATCGTCTTTATCGGCTCGACTGCCCCATCCCACGGGGATTTGCATTCCGTACCGACGGATAATATCTACCCGGGCGTGGAAGCGCAGGCAACCGTGCTCGATAACCTTCTTTCCGGGCAATCCCTCCGTCCCGCAACCAATACGGTTAACTGGATTATCACCCTGCTTTTATGCGCCCTGTGCGGTTTTGTCATGTTTGCTTTTCCCTCATTCCTGGGGGGAGTTATCTCTGTGGCGGTTGCCGGCATCGTTTTTATTGTTATTAATTTATCCCTTTTCGCCGGGTCTCATTACTGGCTCGATATGGCTTCTCCCATGGCAGGTCTTTGCCTAACCTTTACCGGTGCGACCGTCGTTTATTACTTTAGCGAAGGAAAGGAAAAACGGCGCATCAAGACGACCTTTTCCAAATATGTCTCGCCAGATGTGGTGGATGAAATCCTGCGTGATTACAAGGGAATAAAAGCGGATACCGGCCAGCGCAAGGGAATGACCATCCTCTTTTCCGATATCCGCGGTTTTACCAATATGTCCGAATCCATCCCGCCTGAACAGGTCGTCAGCCTGTTAAACGAATACCTGACCCTGATGGTCGAGGTGATATTCCGCCACGGCGGGACTCTTGACAAATACATCGGGGATGGTATAATGGCTTTCTTCGGCGCGCCGAAAGAGCAGGTAAACCATGCCAGGCTCGCCGTTCTGACCGCCGTGGAAATGGTCCGGGAATCCCGGCGCCTGGAGGTAAAATGGAAAGCGGAAGGGAAGCCCAACCTGAATATCGGAATCGGGATAAATACGGGCGACGCCGTGGTCGGCAATATCGGCTCGGAAAAACGGCTGGATTATACGGTCATAGGCGATAACGTCAACCTGGCGGCGCGGCTGGAACCCTTGAATAAAGAATACAAAACTAATATCGTCATAAGCGAATCCACTGCCCGGATGTTGGGCGATGAGTTTAAACTTAAAGAACTGGGCACGGTCAATATCCGCGGCAAGGAAAAACCGATAAAGATTTACGAGGTGATTATAAATTAGAAAGGAACATCATATGAAAAAGATTCTCATTCTCTGCGGCATTCCGGCGTTTCTCCTTTCCTTATGCCTGATGAATTTAAGCTTTGCCGAAACCGAACTCGTCTATGTAACCAAAACCAAGGCCGACCTGAAAGAAGGCCCGGGAGAGCTCGAATACAAAACCGTGGCAAAGCTGAAACAGCGCGATATGCTGGAGGTTCTGGAAACCAAGGATGATTGGCTGAAAGTAAAAGACCTTAAATCCGGCAAGACCGGTTGGATTTACAAGGATAAAGTAAGCGCGGAAAAGCCCGAAGTAAAGAAAACCGAAAGCGCCTTGGGCAAAATCGCCCGTGACGGCGATGCCTCGGAAACGGCCAATACCACGGCCGCCGCCGGGATACGGCCCTTCGACCAAAAAAACTACCAGGGGCTCTCGGGCGATTTCAAATCGGTCGAGCAAATGGAAATGTGGCGCAAAGGTATCATGGACGGCGAAGTGATTGAGTTTATGAAACAGGGGAAATTGAGATAAAACTATTTAATAAGATTGCCACGCTCTCGTTGGTCGCTCGCAATGACGTCATTGCGAGGAACGAATAGAATGAGCGACGAAGTAATCTTACCGCCATGAGAAATTAGATGCGTTAAATAAGGAGTTATGATATGAAAAGATTGATTTTGCTAAGCGCTTTTCTTGCCCTGCTTTTTGGATGCACCGCCCTGCAAAAGGCATTAAAGGCCAAAGGGCTGGATAAGCAGGCCGCCGGAGTGGGCGTTATCCAGAATGTGGTCGCGGTCGCCACCCCTTTCAGCATTGATGAAGAGGTGGAAATCGGGCGCGCCATGGCCGCGCGGATGATTGCGCTTTCCGGCGGGATTTATCCGGATGAAAAACTGAACCATTACCTCAACCTGGTGGGGAGAACCGCGGCGCTGACCGTCGGCAGGGAGGATTTGCCTGCCGATATGTACCAGTTCGCCGTTTTAAACAGCGAAGAAATAAACGCCTTTGCCGTACCGGGCGGCTATGTCTTTATTACCTTCGGCTCCTTAAAAATAATCCGCTCGGAAGCGGAACTGGCCGCGGTGCTGGCGCACGAAATCGCCCACGTGGATAAGCGTCACCTTTTGGATGCGATAAAGGCCGGCTATAAAATGGACCTCCTGTCCGATGCCGCCACGCTCTTGCAAAAAGGCGACAACGAAGGATTGAATAAAGTTCTCTCTTCCACTTCGGATTTCGGGGTGGGCACACTCCTGAAAAACGGATTATCGCGCGAATGCGAGGCGGAGGCAGACCATCAGGCGGTAAAGTTCCTGGTCAATACCGGATATCCTTCCGGGGTATTGGTCGATTTCCTCGGGAAGATTAATGAGAAGACCGCCCAAAATGATGCCGGGACTAAACAGCTTTCCGCCACGCATCCGGATATGGCGTCGAGGATTAAGGCAATCAATGATTTTATCGCACAAAAGCAATTTAACCCGGATGCCGGACAGCTTGATGCGGAACGCTTTAACGAGTACGCTAAAGGAATAAAGTAAAATCTCACCACAGAGTTCACAGAGAAGGTGTTATAATTTACTCTGTGTTCTCAGTGGTAAATATCTTTTTGGCAATTAGACTTCCATTATCTCCTTAGTCTTCTTTTCCAGCAGTGTATCCACCTCTTTTTCGTATTTCTCGGTCAGTTTCTGCATTTCGTCTTTGACCTTGAATTTTTCATCCTCGGAGATGGTCTTGGCTTTTTCCTCGTCTTCCGCCATCTTAAGCGCGTCGCGCCGGATATTGCGGACGGAGACCTTATTGCGTTCGGCGGTTTCCTTGACCATTTTGCTCAATTGCTTGCGGCGCTCTTCGCTCAGGTGCGGAACGGCTAGGCGGACGAGTTTGCCATCGCTCTGGGGCGTGATGCCGAGTTCCGATTTTAGGATGGCTTTTTCTATATCGCCGATACAGGACATGTCAAATGGCTTAATGACCAGGAGACGCGGTTCCGGCACGCTGATGGTGGCAAGCTGTTTTAGGGGTGTTTGGGTGCCGTAATATTCCACGCGGATATTATCAACCAATGCCGGTGAAGCGCGTCCGGTCCGGATACCCTTGATTTCTTCGGCCATTACCTGGATAGTCTTCTGCATCCTCTGTTCGCTCTGCTGCATGATAACTTGATACGGCATATATGGTCTCCTTCGTTACGGTTTATTATGTAATCTATTTTTTCAGCTTAATTAGTGTGCAAAATATTTTTTATCTCTGTCTAATTATATAAAATACCCTGGCAAAGTCAATCTTTAGGGTAGTTCTATCTTTATCGCTTATAAAACTAATATTCGTCTTGACAACCGCCCCTTCTTTTTGTATAAATGGAACCATCTTGTAGTGAGAAACCGAACTATGCCAAAACGCCAATCGCTATCCGGTTATCTGGAACAAATCAAATTCGCCCTGGACAAACAGGATTGGACCAAAGCAAAACGTTTGGGGGAGATGGCTGTCCGGAAACTTCCTCTCTTCTCCTGTTCACCGGACGAAAAGTTTTTGTTATATTACCGATTAGGCTATGCTTACTCCTCTTTATCCGAGTTTTCCGTGTCCTTGGATTTTTTTTACAAAGCCCATTCCATTTCTTCCAAGCATCGCATTAAACCGGTTCTTATTGCGGCTAATTCTTCTCAGATCGCGCTTAACCTCGTTAGGTTAAAGCTTGTCAATAAGGCATTGGAATGGTTTCAGAAAACGTTACAATACTACCAAGCATACGGGTATGAAACGCCGCCAATGAACAAATTAAGTTATATCAGCGCCCTTACCAGTATGGCATATTGTTATTCCTACGAAAATAACCTAAGGCAGGTAGAGGAGATTATTGAAGAAAAACTTTCCCCGCATCTCCCGCAGATGCCCGGCTTAAATTTGATGGATTATTATCATCTTAAAGGTGAATACCTGATGGCGGTAAAAAAGTATGCCGATGCGCGGGAGGCTTTCAATGAATCTATAAAAACAAGCGGACAAATTGATTTTCCCCGCGGGATTCTTCAGGCAAAAATCCACCTCGCCCAGATTGAACTCATAGAAGGACAGGTGCAATCTGCCTGCTGGATTTTGGAGGACAACCTAAAGATTGCCCGCCGTCTTAAACTCAGTGATCTCGTTTGCGAATTGGGGCTTTTCTTAAGTAAATGTTATCATCTTCTTAATCTTCCGGAAAAGGCATCCGGCATAGAGAACCGCATTAAAAAAATCTTGAATAAACTGGATACTTCATGGCTTTATGAAAAGACCCGCGAGTTTGAGCGATTCTTCCGCCAATTACACGCTTCTGATATTCCACAAGTCCTAACCAGGGCCATAAATCAACGGTATGAGAAATCCTCTTATACAAAGACTATTATCGGCAACTCGACGGCAATGAGAGAAAACTGGCAATTAATAGAAAAAATCGCCCCGACGGATTTGCCGATTCTAATCCAAGGGGAAACCGGCACCGGCAAGGAACTCATTGCTCATGCTATCCACCAAAACAGCCTGCGTCTAAACAAAACCTATTTCCCATTTAACTGCGGAGCGATTCCGGAGACACTTATTGAAAGCCATCTTTTCGGGCATACCAGAGGCGCTTTTACTGATGCCAAAGAAGATAAGAAAGGTTGTATCGAATTGGCATCAGGCGGCACGCTTTTCGTCGATGAAATTTCCAGTATGTCCCCGTCCATGCAGCAGAAACTCCTGCGGGTAATGGAAGAAAAACTCCTCTGGAAAGTCGGTGCCTCAAAACCCATTCAGATAGATACCCGCTTTATCTTTGCCTCTAATCAGGATATTGAGCAGATGGTCAAAAACAAATTATTCCGTGAAGACCTCTTTTATCGTATCAATACCATTGTTATAAATCTTCCTCCTCTTCGTGACCGCAAGGACGATATTCCGCTACTTATCCAGCATTTCCTGCAAAAATATTCTTCATTCAGCCCCGACGATAGTCGGGACTCCGCTTCGCTCCGCATTCCGCAATCTACACTCGGCATTCTTCAGTCGCATCCCTGGCCCGGCAATGTCCGGGAACTGGAAAACGAGATAAAAAGAATCTGCGCCTTATATCCGAATGCAAAAATTATTACTGAAACCATGCTTTCGGCGCATATTCAATTTCATCATCCTGCTCCCGCCTTGTTGGATAAACCGGCAAAAAATGCCACGGCCAGGGAGTTGTTAGAAGAATATGAAAAAGATATCATCAAAAAATCGTTTATGAAAAATAACGGTAATATCCGCCAGACCGCGCATCAACTGGGTTATGAACGGCGCCAATTTTATCGAAGGTTGAAGCATCTGAACATCCGCACCTGAAAGTGTGGTAAAGCATCAACAAGTGCGTCATTTTGCCTCATTTCTGCCATTAATCTCTCTCTTTAGTGCGGCAATATAAAGCTCCAATCCCTTTATCTACATAGGATTATATAAAATCAACCATTCCGCCGATTTCCCGAAACTTGGCACGCTATTTGCTATACATTAAATACAGATATTAACCGCTAAGCCGCCGAAGGCGAGCCTCGCCAAAGGCGGGGCGCAAAGGAGGATGAAAATTATATGAAAATCAGGAAACTGGCCATTGGGATTTGGTTATTGCCGCCCATTCGGGCGAGCCTCGCCATTGGCGGGGTCATTGTTTGGTCATTGCTCATTGGTCATTGGGATTTTGTCCATGCTGATTCCTGGTCCGAAACCACCTTCACCGCGGGCGCATTTTCTAATACCGTAACTACCACTGGTTCGGCTGAGGTTATTTTAGATATTGACGCCTCTCAGGAAACTTTTTCATTTATCGGCTCAATTAACAAACACTCTTTCTGTCCTCGAACTAACGGCACGCTCTGGACTTGGGGTTATAATGGCTACGGCCAGGTAGGCGACGGGACGACGGCTAATAAGTCCTCCCCGGTCCAGGTAGCCGGGACGACGTGGAAGCAGGTCGCCGGTAGTTTCCATACAGCAGCAATCAAGACAGATGGAACGCTCTGGGCTTGGGGATGGAATTTTTATGGCCAATTAGGCGACGGGACGACGGTTAACAAATCTTCCCCTGTTCAAATAGCCGGGACGACATGGAAGCAGGTTGTTTGCGGAGAAAAACATACCGTAGCCGTCAAGACCGATGGCACACTCTGGGCTTGGGGCTATAATGGAACTGGCCAGTTAGGCGATGGAACGCTGGTCGATAAATCCTCTCCGATTCAAGTTGGTGCCTTGACGACATGGAAACAGGTCGCCTGCGGAAGTCAATACACCGTAGCCGTCCGGACAGACGGCACGCTCTGGGCTTGGGGTTATAATGGCAATGGCCAGTTGGGCGATGGGACAATTACCCAACGCACCTCTCCTGTCCAGATAGCCGGGACGACGTGGAAGCAGGTCGCCTGCGGAAGTCAATACACCGTAGCCGTCCGGACTGACGGCACGCTCTGGGCTTGGGGTTATAATGGCTGTGGCCAATTAGGCGATGGCACAATAACAAAGCGGACTTCACCTGTTCAGATAGCCGGGACGGCATGGAAACAAGTTGCCTGCGGAGAAAATCACACCTTAGCGGTCAAGACCGATGGCACGCTCTGGGCATGGGGGTCTAATAACAATGGCCAATTGGGTGACGGAACAACGGTTAGTAAATATTCACCTGTCCAGATCGGTGCCGCAACCACCTGGAAACAAGTTGCCTGCGGAGAATCTCATACCTTAGCCGTCCAAACCGACGGCAAACTCTGGACGTGGGGGGATAATATTTATGGCCAATTAGGCGACGGAACGACGGTTGATAAGTCTTCGCCTGTCCAGATAGCCGGAACGATATGGAAAGGGGTAGTCCCGGGTCCATATTTTGCCTCCGGCGTTTATACCTCAACCGCCATTGCACCGCTCGCCGTTTCTTACTGGGGAATTCTGACCTATACTAAGACGACTCCGGCCAATACCATTCTAACCGTGGATATCCTTAAGTCATCGGATAACTCTCTTTTAGTCGCGAATTGCCCTTCAGGGACAGACCTTAAAACAGCTTACCCTGCAATATTTACCGGTATTACCGGTATAAAACTTAGAGGGAATTTCTCTACGTCAGATGGAATTAATACTCCAACCTTGTCAGATTGGGGTTTACAATATATCTGTGATACCGTGGTTACCACCACGAACTGGACGGATGTGACTCAGGGAAAAGCAGTTCAGATGGGTCAATCCGTGGCTCAAGTTAAGTTTGATATGGTTGTTTCAGGTACCGGGACAGCCAAATGGAAAAAGTTACGTATTGATAAAGGCGTAGGTGCATACGCTAATATTGCCTGCCCCGATTCTAAAATCGAAGTCCAGGTCTGGATGGAAAATAATAACAACGGTTTCTGGGATGTCGGTGATATCCTTATCTCTAAAGGTAATTTCGCCAACGGCACGTGTTATCTCAATATGAAACGCTGGCAGGTGACGACCACCTCTAAGACCTATTACATCGTGTATAAACTGGCCAATGATATCGGAGGTGGTCAGCGTGCCGGAGTGAAGATAGTGGATAGCAGTTATCTTGAATTCGAAAACGCTACTGCTATCGGTGTTCCGCCGTAATAGATAGCAGGTAGTAGATAGCAGATAGTAGATAGGGTAGATAATCCCTATATTCTACCTGCTACATTCTATCTACTAAAGAAGAGAGGAGTTTGAGATATGACACCGGACATAATTAAGTTCCACATCAAACTGGGGTTTCCCCTGTTTGAGGCGCCTTGGAGGTCGTCTGACCAATGGGCGCAAGTGCTCGGGCTGGTCGCTCCCCAGGTAAATGCGAAACGCAAGCTCGCCGTCCCGACCGAGCAGTCCTTCGCGGATAAAATCGCCGACCCGTCATCCGTCGGTTACCAGGAAATCATCTCCGGCATCACGACCACGCGCAAAGGCAAGACCCAGGCCATGGTTTATAATGCCCAGCGCCAAAAACTAAGGACTGCGTTCACCAACTGGAGCCAGAAACTCGATTTCATGTTCGCGACCGTTGATGGCGTCGAGGCGAAACGTTTTAAAGAAGCAGTTGCCGCGGCAAAGAACCTCTGGGGTGCGGGCGCATCTAAAAGTCTCTTGCGCGCCACCGGCACCCGTTTGGAAGGCATCGGCGCTTCCATTATCGCCGCCTACTGGCTGACCAAACACAAGAAAGCGGTTGGCTCTATCCGGACCGGGACAGACCAGGTCGTCTCCGGTTCTCCCTTTAATATCTGCCAGCCAGGCTTAGCCAATACGCTCGTCTCGGCGCTGACGCAAAACCTGACCTTTGCGCTAATCGTTGCCCAGCAGGCAGAACTTGACCCGGCAATCCTGGCAGTCCTTAATGCCAGGCTTAATATGGTTGCCCAGATGTTTATTGACCCAAGCTTGGGCTTGGTCTCTTTTAGTCCGGGCGGCGGTTCACATTTGGATATCATCAACGACTCTGTATTAGGTGAAATGGTGTCGGTGAAGGTATCACAGGTATGAACTATCCCGACACTGTCGGTGGTCCCGGCTTACGCCGGGATGCCTGAATAATTATAGGCGGTAGAGGCAGGACGCCCATATCTTATATTATTTTTGTAGGGGCGAGTGAGCCAAGTATAGCTTTAAGAGTGGTACCCCCATACTTTGTTGGGTAGTACCCCATACCTTTGAGAAGGGGTGCCCATACTTTGGTAAGCAGTACCCCATAGTTTTGTAAGGGGCGCCCCATATCTTGGTGACTGGTACCCTATACCTTGACAAGTGGTGCCCCATACTCTGATAAGAGGTGCCCTATACCTTGGCGAAGGTTACCCCATAGTTTTACGATGGATACCCTACGGCCTTACGATGAGGGGAGCACGGCTTTATAAAGAATCCCCCACGGCGGGGGGTGTGCCTACCCCCCTACGTTTGACTTTACCAAAATTTCTAATTCCTTATGGGTCAAGATGATACGAACGAAAATGATGCCGGGAAAATATACATCAAAATCCCACTTCCGGCCACAAATGAGGATGGTTTGAAAGGCATGAAAAGATGGGCAAAAAAGGCATATAGAAAAGCACGGCTTCAGGTTAACCAGCGCAAGGCGCAGAAAATTAAGGCAATGATGCCGTTTGAAATGGCCGCTTATGCGGAGCGGAAGGTGTTCGGCAACTGGCGATTGGTGGCGCCATACCGTGATACCGTAGGGGCGATTCATGAATCGCCCCTACAGACAGCCATCCGGGCATTACGGCCTTATATTGTCCCCCGCTCGCCCCCGAAGGGGGCGGCGACCCGTTGGGATGAATTCCGGCGGCAATTCGTTAATCTCCTCAAACTTGCCTTTAACGCGATATGCGATTCTGATTATGACCAGAAGATAGTTGACCAGGTCAACGGCTGGCTGGATGAGTTGCTTAAGCGGTTTGCGGTTGACCCCGCGCATCCGGTCGAGGTGCACTATGTGCTTCGGCCCGAGACTGCGCAAGGTTATAGTTCCCCGGAATTCCTGAAAACAAGAAGCGCTATCTGGGAACGGTTTACCGGCAAGGGGCTTAATTTGGACCAGTTTACCAATCCCACGGCGGCCGGCCGCCAGATGGAGATGGAGTTAGAATGTGTAATAAAATGATGGATATAAAGGACGCCTGAATTACATTATTATGGTAGGAATGAAAGAAAATAAAAATGGACTTGTGATACAAAAAGGGGGAGCTGGGACACTCTTGCCAACCCCAACAAAATCAACATACTACGAATGAATTATTCTTGACATAAAATGCCGCTTTAAATAAGCGGGACAGGCAAAACGTCTTGTTAATCTTATTTTCCGTCGGACCATACCATCCAAATGTTTTAGACGCTCCGGATGTGGGTAGGGAGGGGGGATGGGTAGAGGGGGTGTTTTCATCTGTCCGGTAGGGTGCGAAGTCTTTAGCCGTTCCAAAGTTTATTGGGTTCATATTGATATGATTCTTTCCGCAGTAAATACTTCGGATAATAGATATGTTTAGCATTAATAAAGAATGGGCTAAAACTAAATCGCTTTACTCCGGGCGGCGCTTCTCACTTGGACTTCGTCAAAGCCAACAAGCCCTTTTACAAGGGCGTTCCGCAGTTGTATCTGGAAATCCAGGTTTCACAAGTGTAGCCATCCCGACGTTCGTCGGGACGTCGCTACGCTCCGGGTGTAGCCAATAAATTAGGGGCGGTTCTGAAAGGTTCCGCCCCTTTTTTATTTTCATTGACAGTTACCTAACCATAGATATAATTACAGGTTATGGCGAAAACACATAAAGCGGTTGCCCTGCTTTCCGGAGGACTGGATTCCGCCGTCTCCATAGCCATCGCACTCGCTGAAGAGATTAAAATTCCGCTTGCTCTGACCTTCGATTACGGCCAAAAATCCGCCCCCGCGGAAATCCACTCCAGCCGTAAATTGTGCGCTTTGTGGAAAATACCCCACCGGGCAATCAAGCTGGATTGGTTCAAAGATATCGCCAAAGGCTCTGCCTTAATCAATCCTTCAAAGCCGATTCCTCAGTTAAAGGCATCTGATTTGAATAATTTAACGAAACTAAAACGCACGGCGCAGGCGGTCTGGGCGCCAAACCGCAACGGGCTTTTCATTAATATCGCTGCCACCTTTGCCGAATCATTAAAAGCCGATTATATTATCACCGGTTTTAACCGCGAGGAGGCAGTCACCTTCCCAGATAATTCACCCGGTTTTATTAAAGCAATCAACCGGGCATTAAGCCTGGGGACTATCAATAAAGTTAAAGTGGTTAGTTTTACCATTAATATGGATAAGGCCATGATATACCGTAAAGGATGCGAGCTGGGAATCCCATTGGGTTTTACCTGGAGCTGTTACAAAAACGGTAAGCGCCCCTGCGGGAAATGCGAATCGTGTTTACGGCTCGCTAGAGCGCGCAGTCATTAGTTGTCCCGCTTCTCCCGACAAGGCGGGATACGGGGACGTCGCCATGGCTCCGCTAGTTATCAGTTATTAGTTGTTAGATAGTTAATTTTATGTTTGTCTGGGTTAACGGGCAGTATTTAGAGGAAAACCAGCCGTCCATCCTGGTGACGGACCGGGGATTTTTATACGGATTCGGCCTTTTTGAAAGCATCCGCCTTTATCCCGACCAAAGTCGGGACGGGTTCGGCAAGCCTTTTAGATTAGAAGACCACATCCACCGTATGAATAACTCCGCCAGGAAACTCGGCATCCCGATTGATATTAGCCTGCGCTCATTCAGGGACATCATCGAACGATTGGTAAAACTGAACAACCTCTCCTCAGGCAGGCTGCGGGTAGTCCTGACGGCCGGAACGAAGAGCAAGAAATACCTGCCCACTTACGTCGTCCAGACATTGCCGGTGGAGGATTACACGGATTCCTGGGAGCGGGGCACCAAGATAGGAATCGCCCCTTACCGGAGGAGCACGGAATCCCCCCTTTACCAGCATAAAACGCTCAATTACCTGGAAAACATCCTCTTCCGGGAAGAAGCCCAGCGTAAAAAGATGACCGAACTCATTTTTACCAATACCCGTGACGAGCTGACTGAGGGAACCATCAGCAATATTTTCATCGTCAAGGATGAAGAAGTCTTTACGCCCCCCTTATCCGCGAATATCCTGCCCGGCGTAACGCGCCAGATTATCTGTACTCTATGTAAGGAGCTCGATATAAAAATCCACCGAAAGGCTTTATATGAGGATGCAATCATCAATGCCAATGAAGTTTTTATTACCAATTCGATTATCGAGGTAATGCCCGTATTCAAATGCGATAATTATATCATCGGAGATGGCGAACCGGGCGCGGTTACCAAACAATTGCAGGAAGCCTATAAACAGCTGGTTAACCACAGTTTAAAGTAAATTAATATGGTTCTGTTGAAAACCTATGGTTTAAGCCCTTTTTGTCATTCCCGCCCCGCTTTGACGTTTCCGCGTCGTGCCGCCTCTGGCGGACAATGACAACGAAGAGGAGGAAAAATATAGGGTTTCAACAAAATCAATTAATCTTGATAAAACCAGCGGAAAATTGCATAATAGCAAATTACTGAATTTATTCTTAATATGGCACAGATTATTTTACGGCAGGATAACCGGGACGAGGTTATTGAATTAACCAAGCCAATCTTGAGCGTCGGCCGGACCAAGGATAACGATATCGTTATCCGGGGGGATGCTATTTCCCGGCGCCATTGCGAAATTCGCCAGACCGACGATGGTTATAACGTAATCGACCTGGGAAGCCGCAACGGGACCCACGTTAACGGCGCCAGGGTGACCGAGCAAAAACTCGCGATGGGCGACCGCATTACCATAGGTGATGCGGTTATTATATTCGAAAAAGAACTGCCCAGGCAGGATATGGCTGTGGATAAACAGCTGGTTAAGGCGGATAATTTTATCATCCCGACCAAGGCCAGCCATTTCTTCATCCTTTTATCCGCCGGTATTGCCGTTTTGGTAATCATCGGAATATTCATGTGGCGCACCAACCGGACAAATGAAATCTCACACGAAACCGAAGGGAATCTCCTCAAAGCGACCTCTTCTTTTGAAGGGGGAACCCTGCCCGCTGCCTGGACGATGCCGGTTCAACCGGGTTCAAAAGCGATGGTCACCAGCGAGGCGAAACATATCGGCAATTATTCACTTTTGCTGGAACATGGAAGCGCCCTGGCTCCTTTTATAAACTGCGCTTATGAGAAAATCATCATCCCTAAAAACGCGGCAAGCGTGACCTTTGGCGGGTGGATAAAATCCGACCCGTTCAACAAAAGCGCTTCGGGATTTAAAATGGAGTGGTTCAGGCAAAACGAAACCAAATCTTTTTTGGAATCTTATTCCGATCTGGTCATCCCCAAAGACCGGTGGCAGGAAGCTTCCGTAACCATGCCGGTCCCGCCGGAGGCGGCTTTGATGCAATTATCCTGCCTGGTTGCCGGGCCGGGAGGAAAAATATATTTCGACGACCTGAAACTTGCCGCATCCGAACTGGGAAGCGATAGCGATGTCTTTTTATTCAACAAAAGCACGGATGAGCTGAAAATCACCGGTTATTACAACGGCTCCTGGTCGATGGTCAGGAAAAACTCCGACCTTTTGGCAAGAGACGCCAATCTTTTCATCAAAAGCGAGGCCGGGCTGGGACAGCAAAGTTTTTCCGCCCAAAACACCCCGGCCAAGAAAAATGCCCGGAAAATCTTCTTTCCTGATACCAAAGAATGGCTGGATTATGAATTGGAACTGGGAACTTCTCTTGATGCCTTATCCGTAAGATACTTCATCCCGTTCCAGGCATTATCGCTTAAAATGGACGAGGTCTACTTGAAATTCTATATCCCGACGCAGATAATAAACAATAAAATAAAAATCAGGGGCACGGATTTAAAAGAAGTTTCCTACCGCGAAACAATCAATGAGGAAAGCGTTTCCAGGATAGAACTGCCTACGGGTGACAACATGCTGGTAATAAAATACCCGGTAGCGCTGGATGTATCCATAAAATTGCAGGGCGACGAAATAGAAATAAGCCAGGGTGTTTTCGGCCGGGAAAAGGTAAGCCAATACCGCAGCGCCGGCGTGACGCTGGAAGTAAATTTTGAATGGAAGCCGGTCGAACAGGAATCGCTCCTGGAAATCCAGAAATTACTGGAACAGGCCAAAGAGATAGAGCAAAAAGGGCGGCAGGGGGAGGCCATGGGAATTTACCTGGATATCCTGGCCCAAGCCGAGAAAAAGACACCCGCCTGGAACCAGGCAAATCTTTCTTTAAAAACGATCACGGACGGGGCGGAAAAAGAGCTGCAGGAAATAAAAAACCTGGTTGCCGAAGCCGAAATACTGCCGGAAGCGGAGCTCTTCAATAAAATAACGGAAAAAACAGACAAACTGGTTTCAATGTATAAAAATACCACTTATGCCGAACAGGCGGAGCTTTTACGCGATAAAACAAGAGAGTTGGAAGAAACAGCCCGCCGGGTTTCCGTGCAAAAAGACATCCGCGAATTATTTCCCGTGGCCGAAGGATATTTTAACGAAAAACAATGGACATTGGCCGGAATATTATTGCAAAAAATCATCACCCTTGATGAGGCCAACGTAAACCCGGAAACAAAGAAGGCGAAAGAAATGCTTGAAACGATAGAAAAAGAAGGCAACACCCAGTAAAATATGTGGACAGGAATTGATATCGGCAGTTATTCCGTCAAAGTCGTGCAGGTGGCGCGGGCTTCATTGGTCCAGCCAAATGCCGTGAAGGTAATCGGCGCGGCACGCTGGTGTTTTGATTCCGCCGAATACGGCGAAATTAAACAGCTCGGACAGGAAACATCACCGGAAAACGAACTGAAAAACCTGGACGCGGTAAAGAATATCCGGACGGCCATCGCGAAGATTTTCTATTCCGGCGGCATCAACCCGAAACACTGCGTCATCGGTGTCGGGGGTAGGGAAATAAACCTCCGCACGATTCTTGTGCCTCCGGTCCAGGGAACACAGCGTTTGAACAAGCTGATGGAATACGAACTGGGCGAAATGTCCAGTAAAAGCGGCGCGGATTTCTACCAGGATTTCTGCCCCTTAAAATTTCCCCAGAAAAAATACCCGGAAATGCCCGTGCTCATCGGCTTGGCCAAAAAGGCGTACTTGGACGAACGGCTGAAGATACTCGCAAACACCGGGATATCAATATCCGATATTTACCCGGAACCGATTGCCCTGCTTTCCGCTTTGCTGACCCAGAACATCGTAAATCCGGTAGAAGTGGTGATGCTTTTGGATATCGGGGCGACTAATATAAACGTAATCATCCACCAGGGAGGAAATCTGCTTTTTGCGCGTAATGTCAGCGGCGGCGGCGCATTTTTTACCCAGGCAATCAAAGACGTAATGAATATTTCTTTTGCGCAGGCGGAATCATTGAAGTTGACGGAAACCAACCTAACTATGGCGCACCGGAGCCAGGCAAATCCGATTAACGCGGCGGTCTTGCGGGTGGTCGGGCAGCTGCATTCTTTATTCCAATCCAGCGTTTCTTTTTGCCGGTCACAATTAAAGACAGAAGACATTAAGATTGACCGGGTTCTGCTTTCCGGAGGCGGCGCACGGATAAAAGGATTGACCGACCATTTGGCATCCATACTAAAATGCCCGACTGAGGTATTTAACCCCTTCCAAACGATAGACCTCACTTTGATAGACGACGCCGCTCGGCAAAAAGTAACCGAAGAACCATCCGATATGGTAATCGCCCTGGGGCTTGCCTGTACTGCCATGAAAAAACAGGATGTAAAAATATCATTTCTGCCCGAACGGCTTAAGAAGAAAAAAAGGTTTTTCCAGGAAACCGTTTATTTTATCACGGCTATAACATTACTGGCGGCATCAATAATCGTATTGCTGTTTAACGTTTTAAATGAACGGCAATACCTGAAATCCGAGCAGGAAAAAATCAATCCTCTCCAGGCGGAAATAGTAAAACTGAAGAAAAACCTGGAAACGGCCAAACAGAAAAAGGATATTTTATATAATGAGTATGCGGCCTATTTTGCCGAAACGGAAAAAAAGAGCTTCTTTGCCAACACGTTGATGGTTATCAGTCAGTTGTTCCCCCAGAGCGCCCGGCTTTCGGAAATAAACCTCGGCAAAATATCCCAAGCTAATAATAAAACCGTTTACGACAGCAACGCAATCGTCATTAAAGGGCAACTGACTGATTATATGGCACAGGAAGAATTCCGCCAGTTTAAGAATAATATTAATAACAACACCATATACCCTTTATTAATCCGCCAGGAAGAAGAACAGTTGAGGGAAATAAAAAGCGGGCCCTCGAAAGGGAAGTGGGAATTCGAAGTGGTTATCAGAAAGAAAATGAATTGATACGTAACTATAAAGATGTTTACCGACTCTAAAAAACTGTTTGTTTTATCGGTCCTGTTAATCATCGCCTGGGTTTTTACCTATGCGGTGATAATAGAATCCATTAAAGAAACCAATGCCGAACTAAAAAGCGAGCTGGAAAACAATCGCGCAAAAGTCGGCTCGATAATCAGCAGGGCGGGCGGCATCGACGACAGCGTCCTAAAAAAAATATCCGAGGAACAAAAACGGATAGAAGGAAAGCTTTCCAAAATAAAGGAAAAAACCATGTTCCGCCCCCGGCCAGAATATACGGTCGATCTTTCCCAACCCGACTTGTTAATCAAATTCAATGTCCTTTTGGGGACGAAGTATTCGCGTTTGAAAAAGGTGGCCGCCGCCAAGGAAATAAAATTCCCGGCATCCTTCGGATTCCCAACCGAAAACATCACCGTTAATAATGTGCCTTCTTACTTTGAAAAACTGGATGTCATAGATCGCATCCTCACCCTGGCAATTGAAAAGGGCTGCCAGGAGATAATCTCTATTAACATGGAAAAAGGAATTAAGGATTTTTTGGATGCCGGGCTCCTTGATAATGGGTTTTTTAAAACTGATCTTGTTGTAATCAAGTTAAAGGCGAAATTCAAATCCGCCGCTGAAATTATCTATGCGCTTACCGAAAACATGGCCGAAGAGGAAGGCTTCCTCTCGATTCCCCGTATCTCACTGGAAAGCGCCGATTCGGAAGCCGATTTATTAACGATGACCCTGGCAGCGGGGGTGATAAAGAAAATCTCCGGTAATCAATGAGGATTTAAGATGAAAAAGCTTATTAACGCAAAAATGTTTTTCCTTGCGGGAATCATATTGATAATAACCTCGGTTGTGTTATCACGCCCTGACGAGGAAGAATTGAACGTAAAAACAACCGCCTCGAAAGAAATCAGCTATCAACCTTCTGAATTGTCCGAAGCTACGGAAGTTTCGGAGCAGTTTTTAGATTATCTTGAAACGGGGCGCAATCCTTTTATATCTCCGGTGAAACTGGTAAAAAGCGAGGCGCAGCTTGAATCGCCTCCCCCTATACCAAAACCGCTTTTCTTTAACCTGTTTTCCCCCTTGCCTGATGAAAATCATTATAACGCCTTTACTTTTTTATTACCGCTGAAAAACGATCCTCCGGATGCGACAACGTATAATTTACTGGCCAGCGATGATATCAAACAATTGATAGACGCAACCAAACCCAAAGAAACCGTTGAGGATAAAAAACCGGATGATCCGTTTCCGGATACGATTACTTTATGGGATAATACCGTCTTAAAAGGGAAAATTGTCCGTAAAGACGAAACCTCGATTGTTTTCCAAAAAGAAGGCGACACCATTACCATTACATACGATCTCAAAGCGCTTCGTAATGTTAACGAACATATGACCATAGAACAAAAATACCTGAAGCGCAAATCGGAAATCAATGACGCGGATGCTACCGCCCATGTTGAACTGGCACGCTGGTGCATGGAAGAAAAGCTAATTAGCCAGGCCTTATTCGAAATCAACCGGGCGATTAAAATCGACGCTACACAGCTCGATTATTATCTGCTGGCGGCTGGGTTATACCGACGAGTTATGGATACGGAAAACGAGATGAAGCTTTATAAAGGCGCTTTAAATACATCTCTCGTTAAAAAAGAAGCCATTTATTTACAGATGGGAGAACTATACGAAAAGCTGAATAGAATGCCTGAAGCGATAGAGGCCTATAACTCAGCGGTCAAAGCCGCCCCGAACCAGATAACGCCCCTGGTTAAACTCGGGAGAATGTATTATCAATGCGGTTATTACGAGCAACTTGAAACAGCTTATAGCAACGCCAGCCGGATTTCCACACGCGATACTGATGTTGCTCTTCTGGAAGGAATGCTTCTGTTTAAAAAAGGGGAACTTTCCAAAGCAGAAGAGCGTTTGAACGAAATCCTGGATGACAATTCCGGCGAGGAAGAATGGAAACTTGAATTCCACAAGGATGAAATTTATTCAACACTCGGAGTTATTAACGTCCTGCAAAAAAACTACAACAATGCGTCCAAATATTTCTATGCGGCAATTGAAAACGCACCTTACAAAGCTTCCGGATGGATTAACCTTGCCGCTCTTTATTTAATGTCCAGGGATTATACGACGGCGGAATGGCTTATAAAAGAATCTATGGAACGTGCACCTGTTTCGGCAATGCCCTACCTTGCCGGAGCATACGCCTTGTGGGGGCAGAATAAAACAGATAATGCCTTGAAATCCCTGCAGGACGCTTCCAAAATGGAAACTGACAATATTTTAATAAATTTCGCCCTGGGGCAGTTTTATTTCTCAAAAGGAGATTTCAGCCAGGCGCAGAAGATATTCTCTGAAATCATTAAAAGAAAGCCCCTGATTCCTGCTTGCCTGTATTACCTGGGATTATGTTCTTTTTACGCCAATAATTTTCCCGAAGCGGCTATCTATTTTAAAGTCTACCTGACCAAACTGGCCAACGAAAAACCTTCACCGGCCGATTATTCAATGACGGGCATAGCTTATCTGTCCGCAAAACAAACAAACACCGCCCGTTTTTGGTTTGACCAGGCCCTTGCAATTAACCCCCAATTCGCGCCGGCTTTAAACGGGATAGGTTACATTGAATATTTATCTAAAAACACGGAAAACGCCATCAATCAGTTTAAAAAGGTGCTTGCCTTATACCCGAACGATGCCTATGCTTCCGCCTCGTTAACCGCAATTGAGGAGGCCGAAACCCAAGTTGCCTGGCCCGACCCATTTGACCGCCCCGATAATACGACCGTTGGCGAAGGATGGACGGAACATGATGAAAATTATAATGTAGAAATCGAGATATTCAACAGGCAATTAAAATTCAGCGGCATCCAAAAAAATACCGTCAACGGAGTAAGCTATATCGAGCGCATAAGCGCCGCTAATGCCCTTGTCCGTTTTGACTGCGAGTTAAACATAAAAGAAATGAATCGGGGAGGAGCGGGTATCTTTCTTGCCGCCAAAGATAGTGCTTCAGGGGCAAAGCAGGGCGTTTTATTTTACGGAATATTCCTCTCCGGAAATAAATATCGCTTGGGGTGGCAGGCTTCCGGTTCGGCCGACGTGGTTTCCGATAAATGGAACGAAATCCCGGTGGCCGAGCTGCCGAATGATTATCTCAAACTTTCCATCCGCAAAGCAACCGGTTCTGACAAACAACTGGAATTGAAACTCCTCTTAAATGATGTCGTCGTTGCTTCAATTGTATCATCCAAAATCCCATCTGTTAGCCGGGCAAAGATTTTTGCCTTAGGCATTTATGGATACGCCCCTATAGGAACAACATGGGAGTTGTTGGCCGATTCCGTAAAAGTAATCGAGAAAAGATAATATGAACCATCTTTTCAAAGGAGGGTTGTCATGAAAAAGAGTTGTGGTTTTACTTTGCTTGAAATGCTCGTCGTAATTAGCATTATTGTCTTGCTTGCCGCTATTTTGATCCCTAATATCTTTAAAGGGAAAAAAGATGCCGATGTCAGCGCAACTAAAGCTGAGATAATGAAGATAAAAGGAATGCTTGAACAGTATAAAAACAAATGGGGTGATTATCCCCCGACTTCGATCGCGGGCTTTACGGATGGCAACAATTTAAACCAAGGGGTCGAAACCCTTGTCGCCTGCCTGGCAAACACATCTAAAGGCGGACCGTTCCTGGATTGGCAGGAAAAACGCTACAGCAATTTCGATGATGATTCAACTTCAAAAACGGATTTAACCTGGCGTTTTGGTGATAACAAGCTTAGGGAAATTGCCGATCTCTGGAGACAGCCATTCGTTTATTTCCATGCACGTGATTATGCCGCCCCGGGGGCGTATGCTAATTACCAAGGACTTGACGACCTTGCTTTCTCCGCCGCCCCGCAAATGAGCTCGGAAACATCCACTTATCACAATCCGGAAGAATACCAGATATGGTCAATAGGCCCGGATTGTGAAAACCAAAACGGCACGGGAGATGATGTTTCTAACTGGTAAAGATTTGCCGATTATACCTTAATCCGGCAGAAGCGGTTTTTCTTGCCGACTTTAAGTATCATTCCGTTTTTAACGACCACTTCAGATTCCGGATCGATTACTTTTTCGTTATCGATCAATACCGCCCCTTGGCTTATAAGCCGAGTCGCTGCACTGGTTGATTCCGCCATTTTGCATTTGGTTAGCAATTTAGGGAGCCAGATTTTTCCGGATTTCATATCTCCTGGTCCGAGTTGTATTTCCGGTATGTCATTGGGCATTTCTTTGCGGCTAAAAACCCGTATGAATTTATCGGCTGCTTCCTGCGCTTCAGCGGCTGTGTGATAATTGGTGACTATTTCCCTGCCCAAACGCATTTTGGCATCGCGCGGATGCTGCTTCAAGATGCTTTCGATCTCCGCCATCTCGATTCCGGTAAGCAGAACGTAATAATCTTTCATCAGGCTATCCGGGATAGACATGGTCTTACCGAACATATCAAAAGATGGCTCGGTTACACCTATATAATTGTCCAAAGTTTTACTCATTTTATTAACACCATCCAGACCGACCAGCAAAGGAGTCGTCAGTGCGATCTGCGGGGCAATTCCTTCAGCACGCTGCAAGTCCCTGCCCACCAAAAGGTTGAAAGTCTGGTCTGTCCCGCCCAATTCCACGTCTGCCTTCACCGCCACTGAATCATATCCTTGCATCATCGGATACAGCAATTCATGCAATCCGATCGGAGCCCTTTCCCTTAATCTTTTAGAAAAATCATCCCGCTCTATGAATCGGGCAACCGTAACCTGTGAAGTTAGCTGAAGAATATCCTTCATTTGCAATTTTCCTAACCATTCGCTATTCCGTCGCAACTCAAGCTTTTCGGCCTTAAGAATTTTCCCAACTTGCTTCATATATGTCTCGGCGTTAATTTCTATTTCATCCGCGGTCAATTGCGGACGAGTTTTTACTCTGCCGGAAGGGTCTCCGATTAACGCAGTAAAGTCCCCGATGATTAACACCGCCTGGTGTCCCAAATCCTGGAACTGGCGTAACTTCCTTAAAACAACCGTATGGCCCAGATGAATATCCGGCGCTGTCGGGTCAACCCCCAGCTTTATCCTTAAAGGACGGTTTAGTTTAAGCTTTTCAATAAGTTCTGATTCGGAAAGGATATCAACCGCGCCTCTTTTAAGTATTTCCAGCTGTTTCTGCCATTTTTCCATAAATTACCTATCTCTTTCGTTCTTTCCACCACTGTCGCCAAGCTTTTTCATCTATCTCCAGTGGTAATCTGGTAATATGTTTCAACGAAGTCATCACGGCTCTTCTGGATTCCTCAGGAAAACTATCCAATGAACGCATCAATAATTCTATTGCCTTATCCTTGTCTTTTTCGGGGACTAGCAGGGCGCATAAAAAAATATCTATCGGAATCCCCCCGTCCAGCGCCTGGGCCAGGCAGGGCAAAGGGTCTTTCAACACTTTTTCCACACTCGGAGGAAAAACGCGGATAGTTGCCGGCAATGAAATTATTCTTTTAATGGCTTCATTAGAGCCCGATTTTATCTTGGAGGCTTTTATTTCCGTCCAAATGTCATATGTCCGGTAATATATGCTGGTCGGACTATCTTTGGATGTATCTATTGTAAACGTATGTTCCCAAATCTCCTGCGGGTTAAGCTTAATGGAATTTACCGGAAGTTTTTCGTCGGTAACATCGGTCGTGCTTACATAATCGCCCAGAGGGCTGTATTCCGCGAAAGTCCGATTTATCATCATGAAAGGATTTGCCCCTAGGTTTATTTCCAATGGGTCCAAAGACACATTTTCCATCTTGAACGTAACGAATATTTTGTCACCGATTTCATATATATCTTTTGGCGTCCGCAGTGTTACCCGGACAACGCTTTTCTGAATGATTTTCTCCTCGCACAAAATGCGAAACAGTTGTATTTTCTCGCGGAACGAAACTTTTGGCTCAAGCTTGTTTATGGCATTGATTGTATCCAGCGCTTCCTGGTATTGTTCTTTCTGATAAGACTGCACCGCCTGCAGGTATTTGGAATAAAAATATTTTTCAATAACGGCAACTTCCTTTTCCGAAGAAACACCGATTAATTCCTGCCATATTTTCAGGTTCGCCTTGATTTCATCCGCCGAAGGCAGTTGGAATGCATGTATCTGGCTAACCAGCTCCAGATAAATCCCTTTATCTTTCAGCTTATCAACCAGGAACGGAATAGCCGGCAACCCGATCTCTTTCAGTTTCTGGAAAGCCGCCTTGGCTTGGGCACTATCTTGGCTTTCTAGTTTCGCGATAAGTTCGATGATTTGATTTGTTTGGCTGATTAATTGTTCGCTCTCGGTTTGCTTATCGTCCTTTTGGAGAGGTTCGGGTTTCTTGTCTTTACCGGTGTCTTGCGCCCACAAAAAAGCGGACGCAACAAGGAAACAACCGATAAGAATCAAGCGTTTAGCCATAACATACCTGGAATTAAAGGTGTGCCCGTGCTGTTTTGACTAACTTTTCAAATACGTTCGGCTGGTTAATCGCCAGCTCTGATATTACCTTACGGTTAAGGTCAACTTTTGCTTTCTTTAAACCCTCTATAAACCGGCTGTATGAAATGCCGCTGGTTTCAGCCGCGGCTGAAATACGGGTAATCCAAAGCCTGCGGAAATCGCGCTTTTTCTGCTTGCGCCCCCTGAAAGCGTCGCGCCCGGCTCCGGTAATGGTTTCCTTCATGCTGCGGTAAAGCCGTCGCCTGCCGCCGACATAGCCTTTGGCTTGTTTCATCATTCGAACCTTACGGCGATGTCTTGGAACGTTGCTGACTGCTCGTGTCATATAGCCTCCTTTAAAATATATTCCCGGTTATTAATAAAGGATAGAATGTAACATAATCAACCACCTAAATCAAGAAAAATAAATGAGCGGCTCTCTGGTTCCGGCCTTTTTAGAAGGCTTGCCGCAAAAAGGAAATGGTTATATTTCTAGCTTTTTAAAATCATGGGCCAGTTGCACGCGACCGGTTGCGATTTCCGGATATGACTGTTTAACCTGTTTTAAAAGGTCAAATTTATCGGCCACTTCATAGATATGGGTTAGCAACACCTTTCTCACGCCCGATTCTTTCACAATTCCGGCAATCTTTTTGGGCGTTAAATGAAAAGGCATTTTTATCTCGTCGGAAGTGGAACATTCGGTAATCAAAAGATTCGCTTCTTTAGCAAGCTTTACGATATTAGGGCAATAATCCGTGTCGCCTGAATAAACCACGGATTTCTTTTTGTTTTCTATGCGGTAACCGACCGAATACTTTTCATGCACCATTTCGGCCGTTTTTAAAGACCACCCCTCGAATTTCATTTCATTATTAAGCACCTCCTTGATTGTTAAGGGGTAAGACGAAGCCTCCACCCATGAACCGTAGAGCGCTTTTATTTTCCCAAGGAATTTCTTGAAACCGCGAGGGCCGAAAATAAAAAGCGGTTTGGAGCGGAAGCCTTTTCCGCCAGCGTTAATAAACCGGTTAAGCTCTCCGGGCAGGTTTTTCTTAGCCACCACCTGATACTTCGCGCAGAAAAGGAAATCTGTTAAATCAATGGTGTGGTCGGGATGGAGATGCGAATAAAAAATGATGTCGATATCATTGGTTGTCAGACCCATTTTAGCCAGCTGACGCATGGAACCCGGACCTGAATCCATCAGGATATTGAGTTTGCGTATTTTCCCACTACCGGGAAAAGCTCCGGACAGGCTGACAACAATTCCCGGAGAAGCACGCTCTTTGCGCGGGAAGCCGGTTCCGCTTCCAAGAAAGGTTATTTGCATATTACATATTTCACTATAATTTCAGCCGTTTGTAAATCATTTTCGTATTTATATGCGAGGTTACCGCCCGGATTGCCTCTTTCACTTTGGATGGGGTCGCTAATCCTATATGCTTTGCCAAGGCGTCTAATTTGTTCATTGTTCGCATGATATCATACGGGACGACTAGGACCGGCACCTTTAATTCTTCGGCGCGGGAAAGGATAATATCACTTGGATAAAGCTTGTCCGTAAGAATAAGGCATTTCAGAGGCATCTCCAAAGCAGCCAACTGGATATCCGAGCGGTCGCCGCTCGTAACCACGGCTTGGCACTTTTCCTTGCGGAAAAGCGCAAGTGAGCTTTCCACGTTTGCCACGCCCATGCAAAATTGTTCCACCATATTATCCAGCTTTTCCTTGCCGGCAATTAATTCGCCCTGCAAAGAATCCCTGATTTCCCCTAGCGATACGGCATCAAGGGCGCGTTCTTGCGGAATGATTCCCAGAACCGGGATATCCTCGTTTTTCAGGTACGGAATCGCCTTGGTTTTTATGGCATTAAGCTTGGCAGGAGGAACGGAATTAAAGACTACGCCAATCAAAAGATTTCCCAAAAGTTTTTTAACGCTGATAAAATTATCTACGGATTCTCCCAGGTTTGTGAATTTATCTATGATAATAGTATGCCAGTTAAAGTCTTTGATAAGGCTGATTTCAGTCAACCCGAAAATACCACCCCGGTAAAACCTGCCCAACCCTTTGACAAGAACAACATCCTTTGTCTCGGAAAGAGTGTTAAAGGCGTTGCGGACGCGGTTATACAACTCCTTTTTTACCGCCTCTTTTCCTTTGAGAGCAAGGCTCCGGTCAACAAGCGAATCGCTGAGAAGCACCGGGCAATTTACGGCCGGCTGGAGAGGAAGCCCCAAATGCTGGTGGAAAAAGACGATATCGGCATCGGTTATCGTCCGTTCAAAGCGGTGCGGTTTATTCCCAATCGGCTTAAAGAAACTTAGCTCATATCCGCTTTGCTTTATCTTGTGGCCCAGGCCGACCAGCAAAAGATTCTTGCCCGCAAAATCAGAACTGGAAGAAATGCATAATGTTTTCATAATTATCTCCTTGCTTTTAATTCTTTAACCTTTGAACCTTTAAACATCGTGTTACAGCCAATCCGCTCCTTTCAAAGAAAGCCTCGCATCCAACGCCATACCACCTTTCCCGTCCTCAAACACCTTAAAGGGATTAATATCCAACTCGCTTATTTGAGGGAAGTCGGTAACAAGCTCTGCCAGGCGTAGGATAGTCTCTTTTATCGCATCGATATCCGATCGCGCCTCACCGCGCACTCCGGACAATATCGGATAACTCTTTATCTCTTTTATCATGGAAAGCGCCTCAGGTTCGGTTAGTGGCAGGACGCGGAACGAAACATCTTTTAAAGTTTCCACATAAATACCTCCCAACCCAAACATCAAAAGCGGTCCGAACTGCGGGTCGCGCGTCATCCCGATAATTATTTCCTTGCCGCCGGTCACCATCTTTTGGATGGAAACGCCTTCAATTTGCGCCGAAGGAACCCGTGACTGCGCGGTAATAATAATCTCGTCGAATACCACCTTTGCTTCTTCCGCATCGGCAATATTTAACCGGACCCCGTTGACATCGCTTTTATGAATAATATCCGGTGAAACTATTTTCATAACTACTGGGAAACCGATTTGCTTCACCATCTGTCCCGCTTCGTTTGCCGTCCGTGCAATCAGGTTCTGGGGCACTTTTATTCCGTAAGCACCGAATATCTTTAAAGCCGCTTCCGCCCCAAGTTGAGAATGCCCATTGATAATCGCGGTATTGATAATCTTGCTGGCAAGGGGTTTATTTACACTAAACCGTTTGATAATCTGTTTTACCGGCTGTTGCCGGATATTATAATAACGCATAGCCGCTTCGAAGGCAAATATTGCCTGCTCCGGCATCTGGTAATACGGAAAATGCGCTGCAGAAAGAATCTTAATCCCTTCGGAAGCGAATTCTCCTCCCATAAAAACGGCAAATATCGGCTTGGGCGATTTGTGGGCAAGTTTAATAATCGTATGCGCCAATTGAGCCGGGGGCAACTGGCTTGTCGCCGGAGTATATATAACCAAAACTCCATCCACTTTAGGGTCTTTTAATACCGTGTTTATCGCGAATGTATAACGTGCTTTATCGGCATCGGCAATCAAATCAACCGGGTTATAAATTGCCACGCCGGGCGGCAAATTGCGCCTTAAGGTTTCAACAGTCTTGTTACCGAAAGGCGCCAGCTCTAAAACAGGTGATTTCTCCAAGGCGTCGGCTGCCAGGATTGCCGGACCGCCTGAATTGGTTACTATCCCGATATTCGGCCCTTTTAATAATTTAGTTTTAATAAACGCCTTTGCCGCATCAAAGAGTTCCAGCAGTGTATTGACGCGGATAATGCCGGATTGCCTGAACGCCGCCTGGTAAGCCGCATCGCGCCCTGCCAGCGAACCCGTATGTGAGGAAACCGCCCGCGCGCCTGCCTTGGTTGTTCCACCTTTTACCATGATAATCGGTTTCTTGCGGCTGACCTTGCGCCCAATTTTCATGAACTCTATCCCGTGTTCTATCCCTTCCAGATATCCCAGAATCACTTTAGTTTGGGGGTCGTTTTCCAGGTGTTTCAGAAGTTTTATTTCATCCACGTCAATTTTATTGCCCAGTGATATCAATTTTGATAAGCCAATTCGTTCTTTTATCGTCCAGTCGAGTATCCCCATGGCAAGCGCTCCGGATTGGGAAAAGAATGTAATTTCTCCCTGGCGTGGGATCTTCGGAGTGATGGAAAAGGTAGCGTTCATAGAGGCAGAGGTTGAAATCAAACCCACGCAGTTTGGTCCTATCAGGCTGATTCCATATTTCTTTGCAACAGCCTGTATTTCTTTTTCCATTGCTGCACCTTGGGGACCTGTTTCCTTGAATCCGGCGGTTATTATAATGCCGGCTTTGGCGCGCTTGGAAATACAATCCTTTAAAGCAGGCAATACGTACGGCGCCGGGATGGAAAACACCGCCATATCAATATTGCCGGGAATATCACTGGCCGAAGGATAGCATTTAAGAGTAAGAATGCGTTTGGCTGAAGGGTTAACCGGATAAACCTTACCGTCAAACTTGCTTAAAATAATATTGCGCAGGACAATATGCCCGAGTTTGCCTGATTCGCGCGAAGCACCGATGACTGCAATACTTTTAGGATTAAATAAATATTTAAGCATATAGAATACTCTATTTCAGCTTCTTCACCCTTCGCTCATGCCTCCCTCTTTCAAACGGGGTTGCTATCCACACCTTGATAATCGCCTTGATTTTATTCATGGGAATCAGGCGTGCGCCCAAACAAAGGAGATTTGCATTGTTATGGCGGCGTGAAAGTTCGGCAGTGGTTTTATCATAACAGTTTGCCGCCCTTACGCCTTTGATTCTATTCGCCGCAATGCACATCCCCATTCCGCTGCCGCAGACAAGTATGCCGAAGGTAAATTTCTTCTGAGCCACGGCACGGGCAACCTTATATGCGTAATCTGGATAATCCACAGATTCTTCTGAATACGCTCCGAAATCACGAACTTTCGCAAGAAAGCGATGCCCCGACGAACGTCGGGATTTTCTTAAAGTTTTTAAATACGCCTTAATTTTTTCTTTCACCTGCCAGCCTGCGTGGTCTGAACCGATTGCTATTTTCATATATTTCCTTCCTCTCACTACCGAGCTACTAAGAACGCCCGACTAATTTTGAATAAAATTATTTCTCCTTCTCTGTGTCTCTGCGGCTAAAAACATTATTTATCGTTTATTATCTTATTCAACACATTTTCCAACCCGTTTTTTATCTTGAATGCTGCCTGCCGGTACTCTTCCAGTCCGCCGCCAATCGGGTCGCTGATATCCTCCCCTGAAGGATCAAGCATAAATATCTTTTCTGCCGCGGCGGGCTTCCAAGCGACCAGGGCCTTAAAATGCTCGCGGGTCATCACATAAATATAAGATGCCCCGTTTAAGAGGTCTAAGGTAACCGGCTGAGAACGGTGTTGCAAAATATCCGCCCCGTATTCTTTTAAAACCGTTACAGCTTTTTCTGAGGCGGAAATCCCGTATCCAGCGGCAATTCCTGCTGAAAGTATTTTATAGCCTTTTCTTTCCAGTTCAGGCTCAGCTACACCCAATTTGCCGGAAAGCATCTTCCTGAATAAGCCTTCCGCCATCGGACTCCTACAGGTATTGCCCGTGCAGACGAACATGATGATCTTGGTAAGAACAGGCTGTAAGTCTTCTTTTGCGATAGAACCACCGCGGATAATTTCCCATTTATTATCCTGGGTAACCTTTATGACCGTGGAAGAAACGCCGTAAAAGGCAGGTCCGCTGTCTATGATTATATCAAGCTTACTGCCGAAGGAATCAATAACCGGCTTGGCCTCTTTGGGAGGCGGCTGGCCGGCTAAATTAGCGCTTGGGGCAATCACCGGCACACCGCAAAACCTGATTAAATCCCGCGCAACCGGATGGCTCGGAAACCTTATCCCAATCGTTTTATCGCTGTCATCATCCAGGACAAGCGTCAAGGGACCGGGCCAGAAAGCACGGGCTAATCGCTCTGCCGTCTCCGGCGGGTTTTTGGCTAATTTATAAAAATCATCTATGTCGGAGATGTGATAGGTAAACGGACGGTTCATAGGGCTTTTCTTAAGCTTTCTCAAGCGCTCCACGGATTCCGGCATATCCGCATTCACTGCAATGCCGTAAACCGTTTCCGTAGGAAAGGCGACCAGACCACCCTTACGCAAGGCGTCTGCCGCAGGTGCAAGCTCGGATTGACTGTAATTCTTGGGGTCTATTTTTATTATACGCATGGTGATAATAAACTATACAAAAATCAGGAAAGTTCGGCAACATTTAACGGATTTAGTTTAGGGAAAAATTAATAGCCTTGCATCACCTTAAATATCCGTAGACATCCCCTATCCCCACCCTGGTCAAATGTTAAAATAAGGGTGCAAAAAGGCTTGTTTGGGGTATAAAAAACTTCTAATTAAAGGGAATAAACGAGTTTATTCTGATGAAAGTTGCTTTCAAATCACCCTTTATATCCACCCTCCTATCCCGTTACCGAATCAATCAATCCACTGGTTTAAATCTTCTAAAACAGGGTGTTCGACTATAGTAAAGTTTTTTATAGGAAGCTATTATACAAAATCTGCTTAATTAAAATTTATCTATTGAATCGGTTTTGCTTCCTATTATTTCTGCTCTTTCTTCTTCTTTTTTTCCTCTTCCTGTTTTTTCTTTTCTTGTATTTTTCGGTAGTCATCCAAGGCTTTCTTCATGGCAGTCTTCAGGGCTTTTGTATCCTTGGCTCCCGTAATCCTTAGCAGGGGGCTCTTTTCCAACTCTGTTTCTTCCGGGTCTACGATAAATATTGCTGGGGCAGAGGAAACGCCCCATTTTTGCATACGCTCAAAGGCTTCTTCATCTTCAGCTTGTTTTTTCTTTTCTTCTTCACTAAGCTCCTTTGCCTCATCAGGCTTCTTGGGCTTTTCCACTGCTTTCAACTTGACAAATACGAATTTCTCGTTGGTCTTAAGGAGCAGGCGGTCTTCTAAGGCTTTCAGCGTTTTTTCCGAACTCTTTTGCCCATCAACAAAGGCGATGAAAAGGAGTTTCTTCCCCGCGTTAGCATGCTCCACCCCCTTTTCCACGGAATCCAGCCAGCTAATTTCCTTAGAGGCATACAACGCCAGCGCTCTTTTGATTATCTCCAGCGCTTTCCCCGGCGCGGTTTCGTTTTGCATACGGTAAAGGAAAGAATCGCGGGTGATT
This sequence comes from Planctomycetota bacterium, assembly GCA_016207825.1. Lineage (NCBI taxonomy): Bacteria > Pseudomonadati > Planctomycetota > Planctomycetota bacterium. The sequence goes on from JACQZI010000011.1 coordinate 59,955, forward strand.
TCGTTCTCATCCGGGTCAACGACAACTATTCCACCTTTTTTGGTGTATTCATCCATTTTATATTTTTCGGCTTCCTTGGGAGAGGCGTTAACCATATGGAATTCATGGGACATTTCTATAAACTTTTCGTCGGCAAGCACACGGCTTGCTTCTTCCTGCTGGACTGCTCAGGCATCACAGGTGGAAAATATCAGGACAGGCTTGCCGTCGGATTGGGCATTTTTAACGGCATCGTCATATTTCTTTTCCCAGCTAATTTTGGGTTTTCCGGGCTTATTTTGCGCCTGCGCCACACCAACCAGCAGGCAGATAACGAGCAATATGAGAAACATCTTTTTCCACATAGCCATTCCTCCTTAATGCAGTTCGTGGTTGGTATTATACCTCAATTTTATTTAATGTCAATAGAAATCTTGCTAGGTTCCCTACTTTTTCTAACAGGGACTTAAATGAGACTTTGATGAGACGATTTCTTCCAGGTCTATGCGGGAAACCCCTATTTTAATAGTTATGCAAACCGTGAACGGTCAAGACTACGGTATTGGATGGCTTCCGAAATATGCGCGGTCGCGATATCTTCCGCCTTTTCCATATCCGCAATCGTCCGCGCCACTTTAAGTATCCTGCCATACGCCCGGGCGGATAATCCTAATTCGTCTATCGCCTGCCTCAAGAGGCTTTCCGAATCTTCGCCCAGCTTGCAATATTTCTTGATATGCCTTGTCGTCATCTGGGCATTGCAGTTAATCTTATCATTCCTAAACCTTTCAAGTTGAATCTTGCGTGTTTTGGTTACGATATTGCATATTTCGACTGATGAAGTGCCTTCGGCTTTGGAGGATAATTCACGGTAAGCTACGGACGGGACATCCAGATGTATATCAATCCTGTCCAACAGGGGTCCAGATATCCTGGTTAGGTAGCGCTGGACCTGGTTCGGAGAACATTGGCATTCCTTTTTCGGGTCCCCGTAAAAACCACAGGGACATGGATTCATAGCCGCAACCAGCATGAATTTTGCCGGATAAGAAACAGTAGCGCTCGCCCTGCCGATGGAAATAATCCCTTCTTCCAGCGGCTGCCTCAGGCTTTCCAGAAGATTCCTGTGGAATTCAGGCAGTTCATCCAAAAAAAGGACACCGTTATGCGACAAGCTGATTTCGCCCGCCCTAGGCAATGTCCCCGAACCGCCTCCGATTAATCCCGGCTCCGAGCAAGTATGGTGTGGCGCGCGGAACGGGCGGGTAGCTATCAAGGAATTATCCGGCGGCAAAAGTCCCGCTACGCTGTGGATACGCGTGGTTTCCAAAGATTCCTGCAAAGTCAACCGCGGCAAAATAGTCGGTAACCGTTTGGCGAGCATGGTCTTTCCGCTTCCGGGAGGACCTATCATCAGGATATTGTGACCGCCTGCCGCGGAAATGGTCAAAGCACGCTTGGCATGTTCCTGCCCTTTGACATCCGAAAAATCAACTTCGTATTGATTGGACTCACTGAATATTTTATTGATATCCATCTTTAGAGGGTTTATCTTTATCTCACGATTAAGGAATCCGACCGCCTCGGATAATTTGCCGACCGGTATGACCTCCAACCCTTCCACCACGGCGGCTTCCATGGCGTTTTCTTTGGGGAGGATTAATCCCTTTACGCCTTTTGAAGCGCATATCATTGCCATGGATAAGGCACCCTTGACTGGGCGGATTAAGCCTTCCAAAGCCAGTTCGCCGATAATCGCATACCCTTTCAGATTATCGCGCGGGATTATATCATTCGCGGAAAGGATGCCGATGGCAATAGGCAGGTCATAAACCGGTCCTTCCTTTTTTATATCAGCCGGCGCGAGGTTAATGGTCAATTTGCTCTGCGACGGGAATTTATAGCCTGTATTGGCAAAGGCAGTGATGATACGGTCGCGGCTTTCCTTGACAGCAGTATCGGGGAGCCCGACTATCACAACCGATGGCATCCCGCGCCGGGCGTGGTCAACTTCTATTTCCAAAAGATGCGCTTCTATTCCCTTAACCGCAGCGGAGATTACTTTGGACAGCATAAATTAATGTTTCGGACGTATTATGGATACCGCATGCTGCGTCTCGTCGAGGCATTCTTCCATCCGTTTAAGAACGTCTTTTAAAAGCACCCGCTTGATGTATTTCACGGTGTCGAATATCTTGATGCCGTTAAATTGATAATAAATAAAAGCCGAGGAAACGTGTTCCGGTGAATCGAACAGGCGCACGAACCGTCCTGTGGATTTGCGCTTAATCAGGTTTAAATCCCGCTTTTTGATAAGATTCTTTTTGGCGCGCTTGATTCCTTCCAAGAGTCTTGCGTAAAGCTCGTCAGGATTTTCTGCCTCACCCCCGAGCGTCGCCATGCCGTAAGTTGGGTGTATTTCATAATTAAAGCCGAAAGTCTCGTCAATTACCCCGTCGGTATAAAGGCGATTATATAATTCGGATGACTTGCCGAAGATACAATCCATCATGATATCCGTGCAGATATTCTGCATCATAAGTTTCGTCCCGGTCATGCCGGTTTTTCTATCTTTGTAGCCGATGTTTATACGCGGGCGGGCAACCGCCATTTTGATATCGGTTTTCAGGTTCCTTATTTCAGGCGGTTCTGTAACGGTCTTGCGTGCTATTTTATATCCTTCTGGAGATTTTAAGGATTTATTCTTGAAATATTTTTCAAGCTCTTTGATGACCTTTTCCCTGTCGATATCACCGGCAAAGACGCCTATCATATTCGCCGGATGGTAGAAAGTATTATAGCAATCCTTTAAAGTCTGGGGTGTTATCGCCTGTATGCTTTCTGGAGTCCCGCCGATATCCAGACGAACCGGATGCTTATGATACAAGTTTTCGGCAAGGTTCCTGGCGATTTTCAGGTCCGGCATATCCTGATACATCCTCACTTCCTGCTCGATGATGTGTTTTTCCTTTGCTACACCCTCATCCGTAAAATACGGCTCGAAAGCAAGCTTTAAAAGAAGTTTTAGGTTCTCATCAAAATTCTCGGTCGAAGTAAAGAAATACAGGGTCATGGTATAACCAGTTGAGGCATTGTAATAGGCGCCCTGCTGGGCAAATTCTTGCATGATATTACCACACTCTTTATGGAACATCAAATGCTCTAAAAAATGCGCTACGCCGGAAGGAGTCTTGACCCAATCCGTATGCGCCGGTGGTTTAAACTCCAAGTCGAGCGCGCCGTATTCCACGGCAAACATCGTGCTTTTCTTGCTCAGGCCTTTTTTGGGAATAAACGCCAGGGAAAGCCCGTTAGAAAGCTTATCAAAATAATAAGTCTCTTTTAATGCGCTGCTTGTTATTTTCATGGGTTTAGATTATACAAGATAAAGAAGCGCCTGTCAAAGATAACAAATCCTTATCCTTGACTTTGACCAAATTTATGGTAGAATTACGCCATTACTTATGTACGAACTGGTAATCAAAACTAAATTCTCCTCCGCCCATCGCCTGAAACACTACAAAGGCAAATGCGAGGAACTGCACGGGCATAATTGGGATGTGCAGGTTATCCTGGAGGGCGAGGCGCCGGATAAAATCGGCTTGCTGATTGATTTCAAGGAAGCCAAGAAGATTATCCATAAGGAAACCGAGATGCTCGACCATAAGTATCTAAACCAAATTGAATATTTTAAAACGCATAACCCGACAACCGAAAATCTCGCGCGGTTTTTATACGGGAAACTGTCCGCGGCTTTTAAGCGGCGCGGAGTAAAAGTTAAAAAGGTAGGCGTCTGGGAATCCCCCGAATGCGGGGCGTATTTTAGTGAGGAGTAGTTATCAGTTATTCTGTTAAATCTGTTCCCGCCAGAGGCGGGTCTGCCTTTGGCATGATAATCCCGTTGTTAAAATAACGGAGCGAATTAATTATGCTATGTAAAAACTGCAATAAGCGGCCGGCAACCATCCACCTGACTGAAATAAGCCATAATAATGTAAAGCAGGAAATTCACCTGTGCGAGGAATGCGCACAGCAAAAGGGGCTTCCTTATAAACTGCAGTTCTCGCTTTCCGAGGTCTTGAGCAGCCTCATCGAGCCCATCATGACTAAGATGGGCAAAGAAAACCTCAATATGAAATGCCCGAATTGCGGGATAGATTACGCGACCTTCCAGAAGAAAGCCCGTTTCGGCTGCGCCAAGGATTACGAGGTCTTTAAGAAAGGCATCTCGCCGATACTGGAAAAGATACACGGCGCTACCCAGCACTATGGCAAGTTCCCGCAGGGAACCTCCGGCTCCGGAATCCTAAAGGAAAAGGAGCTACTGGATCTCCACCGCGAACTGGAAAAACTGGTGAAAAGCGAAGAATTCGAAAAGGCGGCTGAAATACGCGATAAGATAAAGAAATTGAAAACCAGGAAGAAAACAGAATGAAAATAGATGATTTGATGAACAAGGTCGGCACTTGGCTGGAAGGAAAAGGCAAGGATTCCGATATCGTCATTTCCTCCCGCATCAGGCTTGCCAGAAACCTGGATAATTTCGTCTTCCTGACCCTGGCAAATGAGGAGCAGAAAAAGGAAATCGTCGGCTTCATCCATAACGCACTTGTCTCCGCCAAGATAATACCGCCCATGCATTATTTCAGCTTCAAAGACCTTACTTCGGCAGACAAGCACCTGCTTCTGGAAAGGCATTTAATCAGCCGTGACCATGCCGAAGCGCCTAATGGTGTGACCGGTCAAAATGGTTCCCGCGCTTTGGTTATAAACGATAAAGAGACTTCAAGCATCATGATAAACGAGGAAGACCATCTGAGAATCCAGGGTTTGAGGAGCGGTTTTCAGTTGGCCGAATTATGGGATGAAATAAACGAACTGGACAGCCGCATGGAAAAACACCTGCCTTATGCCTTTTCTTCCCAGTTCGGATATCTCACCGCTTGTCCCACTAACGTGGGAACCGGATTGCGTTTCTCTGTAATGGTCCATCTGCCGGCCCTGGTTTTGAGCAAACAGATAGAAAAAGTCTTCCAGGCATTGACCCGCGTTAAATACACGGTGCGCGGATTCCTGGGAGAAGGCTCGCAATCCATGGGAGATTTTTACCAGATATCCAACCTGGTCACTTTAGGCCGGGCGGAAAAAGATATTTTAAGCGAGATGGAAAACGTCATCCCGGAAATCATAAAATACGAACGCACCTGGAGGGAGAAACTCTTGAATGAACAGGCAAACCAGACAAAGGACCGCATCTGGCGCGCTTACGGAATACTTAAAAACGCCTACACCATCACTTCGGGAGAGACCATGGAACTACTTTCCGCGGTAAGGATGGGAATCAATATAGGATTAATCAAGGACCTAACTATCGCCCAGGTAAACGAGATGTTTATATTTTCCCAACCGGCGCATCTGCAGAGAATCGCCGGAGAGGCACTCGGACCGGAAGAGCGGGATATTTTCAGGGCGAGTTATTTCAGGGGAAAACTAACCAAGCCTTCAAAGTGATTTTCTCTTTTTCTTAATCTCTTCCCAGGTATAGGTGTTAATCACGTCTTCTTTACCCACCCATCCGCGCCGGGCAACCGAAATGCCTAATCTGGCAAAGCCGAGCATATCAGAGTGATGTGAATCCGTTCCTATGGAAAACTTTACCCCGAATTCTTTTGCCCTTTTGCAATTCAGGTCGTTCAAATCGAGCCTGTCCGGGAATGAATTTATCTCCAGGAACGTCCCGGTCCGGGCCGCCGCTTCGAATATTTTATCCATATCAAGATTTACATAGCCTTCCCGGGTGGAAATAAGGCGCCCGGTCGGGTGGGCGATGATATCCACGTGTGGATTCTCCATCGCTTTGATGATGCGGCCTGTCACGTTATTCTTAAACCCGGAATAGACTGACGCCACGACCAAATCCATTTCTTTTAAGATGCTGTCCGGGAAATCAAGCTTCCCATCGGAAAGGATATCCACCTCCGCGCCTTTGAGAATTCGGATTTCCTTAAAGCGTTTTTGAAGTCCGTCTATCTCCTTTGACTCTTCTTTTAATCTGGCGGGTGATAATCCATGGGCATAAGAAGCCGCCTGCGAATGGTCGGTTATCAGGATGTATTCATAGCCGATTGCCCGGGCGGCCATGACAACCTCTTCTATCTTTGACCGGCCATCTGAATAAAGGCTGTGGCAGTGCAAATCGCCTTTTAGGTCGGCGTAGCCAATCAGTTTCGGGAGCTTGCCTTCCAGTGCCGCTTCTATCTCGCCGCGGTCTTCCCTGATTTCCGGCGGCATCAATAGCATATTAACAGCTTTATAAACTTCTTCCTCTGTCTTTCCGGCTATGAGCTTTTCGCCTTTAAAGACGCCGTATTCGTTAATCTTTAACCCCTTATCTTTTGCCAGCGAGCGCAGTTTTATATTATGCGCCTTGGAGCCGGTGAAATACTGGAGCGCCGCGCCGTAGGATTCTTCCGGCACCACCCGCAAATCCGCCTGATGCCCGCTTTTAAGGATGACGGACGCCTTGGTCTCTCCCGCGCCGAGAATCTCCCGAACAATCGGAAGCTCGGTGAAACGCCTGATAATCTTGCCCGGTTTCTCGCCTGTCGCCAGGATATCGATATCGCCGATGGTTTCGCACATCCTTCGCAGGGAGCCTGCCGGCGAGATCTGCTTTATGGATCGAAGGTCCTTTTTAAGTTCCGCGATGATGCCGTCTACCAGCGGCAATGCCCGGCCTAACAGAATCCGGCCCTGTATCTTTGTTACCAGCGCCAGCCCGCGGGAAATATTTTCCACCTTTTTTTCTCCCATCATCGGCAGTTTGGCAAGCGAGCCGTTTTCAATCACCTTTTTCAAGTCATCCACGTTCTTTACCTTAAGCTTGCGAAAGGCAAGGCTTAAAGTCTTGGGGCCCAATCCCGGTATCCGTCTCAAATCAAAGATGCCGTCAGGAATACCTTCGTTAGCCTCTTCAAGCTTTTTAATCTTTCCGGTTGCCAGATATTCTTCTATCTTCTTATGGAGCCCTGTTCCGATGCCTGAGATTTCCTCCAATTTCCCTTCCCGCGCGATGGCTTCGATATCCTTGGGCATTTCGGAAAGAGTCCGGGCGGCCTTGCGGTAGGCGTTTACGCGAAAGGTGTTTTCTCCCTTGAATTCCAGGGCATCCGCAATCTGGAGAAAAATATCGGCTATTTCCCGGTTTTTCATCTTTTATCTAAATATTTAGCCAAATCTATCTTCTTATATTCGGCTTTGGTGGCGGGAATCTTTCTGCAGGCAAGGTAAATCGTCCGCGTTTGCGGATATATCACCATGGACTGGAGATTTATCAGGGGTATCGGAACAGATTTAAGTATATTTATTATTTCATTATGGCCGATTTTCCCATGAAGTCCCTTGGCCTGGATTGCCATGGTGTTATAGCGGTCGTCGCCGTCGGACATCTTCATTTCCGGCGTGACAAACCAGTTGGTCGCGCAGAGAATTCCGTTTGCAGGATACCGCACTGCCACACTCTCAGAAGTGAATTCAATCACCACGGAGTTTCCTCCTGAATCAGCCAGGGCAAGATTGGATGGCGCGGTCCGCCTGGCTGCCTTGACGATTTCAATCGCCTTTTCTATATCGGATGCCTCTTCCAGTATTTTACGGAAGAGCATGGATGTCGGCATGCCGGAATCATTGATGGCGCCGTCAAAGCTGACCAGCATTGCCAGCGACAGGCCGTCCTGGTTCATCCCGGAAATTACGCCGGCCAATCCGGGCCAGGTGATTGAGGCAAATGACTTTTTATTATCGGCCTGCCTGCCGGACAGGCAGGGATGGTAAACCGTAATCATATTGTAATTAACCGCCATGCCAAGTGACGGGAAATCCAGGTTGCGCCCGAAAATAAGTTCCTTCCCTGCCGGAGGGGAGGTAATGATGATACTGCAAAAAGGAAGCCGCGGGTCATCAATCATGGTGTGGAGTAAAAGGAAGTCGTTAATTGATACGCCGGAAACCTTCGTCATGGCATCCAGTTCTTCCATATATTCAGGCGGGATGAAAGGCTTCATTAGCTCCCGGGCTTTTATCGCCCGTTCGAGGTTCTTGCCCTGGGAAAGAAACCGTCCGATATAATTATGAATGAGCGCGTTCAGCTGGGATTTCAAGAGTTCGCCCTGCTGTTCACCCATTTCCTGCGGACTGCCGCGCAGGATAAGGAGGGGAATCTCCTGCTCAAAAGTAAGCTCGCCTTTTCCCGCTTTAGCCGGGGCAACCTCCACCCGTCCTGTCTTCTCGACGACATACGGGGGAACTTCGATAAAACAGCAGAAACTGTTAAACAAGATAAAGCCGGCGGCTAAGAATAATAACAGGACGGCTATCCGTTTCAGCCCGTTTTTGGTTATCAGTTTCATATGTCACCTGCTTAAGATTATATATCACCAAAATTCTAATGGCAAGAGAAAATAACGCATAGATATAATTATTCTAACTATTGAACAATTAGCCCCTTGAACAATTGAACCTGTTTATAGAAACTATTATCGCCCTTCTTTCCATCTGCCGATATAAATACATATATTATCTTTTGCCACTAAGACACTAAGGCACAAAATGGTTCTTTGCGTCTTTGCGGTGAATTTTAACCTATGAAAAAATACCGCACCTGGGCAGAAATCAATCTGGCAAAGGCCGCCGCCAACCTGAAGGCCATCCGGAACAAGGTCGGTCCGGATACCAAGATTATGGTCGTGGTCAAGGCGGATGGCTACGGGCACGGCGCGACGCAAATAGGCCGGACGGTCCTGGAAGCCGGCGCGGCCATGCTCGGCGTGGGCGATTCCACCGAGGCGATTGAACTCAGGCAATCCGGCATCTTAGCCCCGATACTGATACTGGGCGCCCTGATTGAGGAAGAGCTCGGCTGGATTATCTCTTACGACATCACCCCGACCGTCCACTCTATGGATTTACTGCCGCTTTTGGATACCGAAGCCAAGCGCCAGAATAAGAAACTAAAAATACACCTGAAAATTGATACCGGCATGAGCCGTTTGGGCGCCTCGCCTAACCGCGCGGTAGAAATAATAAAGAAGATTAAGGCATCGCCGAATTTGCAACTGGAAGGAATCTGCACCCATCTTTCCTGCTCGTTTAACCACAATGAGCTCGATTTCACCAAGAAGCAGATAGAGGCGTTTAAGAACATGGTCAAGGAAGTGGAATCTAACGGCTTTCGAATTCCCTTGAAACATCACGCCTCAACCGGGGCGATATTCACACTGGCTAACAGCTTCTTTAATATGGTCCGTCCGGGCGGGGCGATTTACGGGATAGACCCGGGCAACGTCTCAGAAAAAGGCGTCAAGTTCGACCCGATTCTCTCCTTTAAGTCGCAGGTATCGTTTTTGAAGACGGTTCCTTCCGGGACGCCGGTCGGCTATAACCGCACTTATACCACCAACAAGCGCACGAAGATTGCGACCATTCCGGTGGGCTATAACGACGGCTATCCGTATCAGCTGGGCAACAAAGGCATGGTCCTTATCCGGGGAAAGCGCTGTCCGATTATCGGGACGATTACCATGGACTATATCATGGCGGATGTGACCCACCTGCCTACCGGACAGGCAGGTCTGCCGGCGGTCGCAGTTGGGGATGAGGTCGTGCTGATAGGCGAGCAGAACGGTGAAAAACTGCCCGCGGAAGAATTGGCGAGGCTGGCCTGCGTTTCGCCTTATGTCATCACCTGCGGATTAGGCAAGCGTGTCCGCCGCGTTTACGTGTAAAACCCATATCAGAACAGGTTCCCTTTCGGAACCAATTTACTAACCTAGCACATCTTTCTAATTAACTAATGGAGTAGCAACGACGTCCCCGTAGCGCAGCGAAGTGGTGTAACATAGGTGGGGTTCTCTAGTCTACTACAGGTGGTTTCATAAGTCCTTTTAGGGGATTACCCCCTTTTTTGACAAAGGGGGAAATAGGGAGATTTTATACCTTATGAAACCTCTTCTAGTCCATTGGCTACCTTCACTTAAGTCTTGCTATTTCGATTCTGATTAAACTTAATTTCCCGTCGCACCCCCTATTCCAAGTGCTTTGACCGGTCCGGATAGGGGTCAGGAGGGGGGTATAGGGTAGGTGGGTATAGGGGGTGGTGATACCCTGTAAGGAGGGCATAACTATTTTTGTTCCCCTTAAATAGAATTTCGAGATACTCCCTTTTCGCGTTCGGGATACGCCGGAGAGGGATACCCCTGGGGATATAGGGGGGATGGGTAGAGGGGGGTGTTTTCATCTGTCTGGGAGGGTGCGAAGTCTTTAGCCGTTCCAAAGTTTATAGGATTCAGATTGATATGATTCTTTCTGCAGTAAATACTTCGGATAATTAGCCTGCTTGGAATTAATAAACGAGGGTATAAAGCTGAATCGCTTTACTCCGGACGGCGCAAGCCACCTTGATTTTATCAAGGAAAACGGGCAACTGTTCTTGGAGGTGAAAGTTTCCCAGGTGTAACTCTTCGGCAAACCAAGGGTAAATTGGGGGCGTTCTTTGAACGCCCCCTTTTTTATTTGTGTTGGTCTGTAAAATTATATTTATTCGCCTTCTTCTTCGTGGACGACGCGGGCGACTGAGACGAGTTTATCGTTTGCCTGCAGGGAAATGAGCCTGACCCCTTGGGTGTTCCTACCGATGACCCGGATGCTCTTTACCGGAATCCTGACAACCATCCCAGCTGAGGTGCCCATGATGATATCGTCATCGTCTTTCACTTCCTTCATGGCAATGAGCTTGCCGTTACGGTCGGAAGTCTTGATATTATGGACGCCCGTCCCTCCGCGGCGCTGGATGCGGTATTCGTCGAACCCGGTCCGCTTGCCGTATCCTTTTTCGCAGAGGCTCAAGAGCGAGGAATCCTTATCAACGATAATCATATCCTTGACCTGATCACCTTTTCTTAAACGTATGCCGGTCACCCCACGCGCCGAACGCCCCATCTGCCGAACATCGGTCTCCGGGAAGCGGATGCTCATGCCGTCGCGCGTGCCCAGGATAATATGGTCTTTGCCGCCGGTTACCCGGACTCCGATAAGCTTATCGCTGCCGTTCAACTTCAGGGCGATGATACCGCCTTTCTTGGGATTGCTGAACGCCTTGAGCGTGGTCTTCTTGATATAGCCGCTCTGGGTCGCCATGACCAGGAACCCTTCATCAAAGTTCTTGACCGCGATTGCCGAGGTAATGCTTTCGCCCTGCGCCAGCCGGATGAAGTTTACCAAAGCGCGGCCCTTTGCCTGACGGCCCATCATCGGGATATCGTAAACTTTTATCCAATGAACCTTGCCGAGCGAGGTAAAGAAAAGAATATAATCGTGCGTGGAAGCGATGAAGAGGTGCTCCGCGAAATCATCTTCTTTTATTTCCGCGCCCATGACGCCTTTCCCTCCGCGCGCCTGTTTGCGGTAGGAAGTCAAAGGCATGCGCTTGACATAGCCGGCATGGCTGATAAGGACGGCCATGTCTTCCTCGGTAATCAGCTCTTCCAGGGAGAAATCCTGCGCTTCTCTTTTCAATATCTGGGTCCGGCGGGCATCGCCGTATTTTTCTTTTATCTCGTAAAGGTCTTCGCGGATGATATCCAAAACCAGCCCGTCATCCGCTAATATCGCCTTATATTCGACAATCCTGTCTTTCAGTTCTTTCAGGTCTTTTGCCAGCTTCTCGTGTTCCAGGCCGGTCAGGCGCTGTAACTGCATTTTAAGGATGGCATCGGCCTGGATTTCGCTCAGCTTGAAGCGTTTCATCAGGCCTTCGCGGGCGATATCCACGGTCTTGGATTTCTTTATCAGTTTAACGACGGCATCTATGTTATCTATGGCGATGATTAATCCTTCAAGTATGTGCGCTTCGGCCTCGGCTTTTTCCAGGAGGAACCTGGTCCGCCGCTTGATTATTTCCATCCGGTGCTCTTTATAGGCGACCAGTATTTGTTTCAGGTTTAAGACCTGCGGGCGGTTATCCACCAGGGCAATCATGATAATGGAAAAACTGTCCTGGAGCGGCGTGTTTTTATAGAGCTGGTTGATGACCACCTGGGCTTCCTCGCCGCGTCTGAGTTCGATGACGATGCGCATGCCGTCCTTATCGCTTTCGTCGCGGATATCCGAGACGCCCTGTATCTTATCGTTTTTAATCAGGTCGGCGATGCGTTCGATGATGCGCGCCTTTTCCTGGTTATAGGGAATTTCGGTAATGATTATATTTTCCCTGCCGCCTTTGGCTTCTTCGGTGGCGACCTTGGCGCGGACGGTGATGATGCCGCGTCCGGTTTCGTAAGCGCTCTGGACGCCTTTAAACCCGCAGATGATTCCGCCGGTCGGAAAGTCCGGGCCTTTGACGATTTCTATAAGTTCGCTTATGGGGGTGTCCGGCTTATCTATTATTTTAATGATGCCGTCGCATACTTCGGAAAAGTTATGGGGCGGGATGCTGGTCGCCATGCCGACGGCGATGCCGGAAGAGCCGTTGCACAGGAGATTGGGGAATTTGGAAGGGAGGACAGTCGGTTCCTCGCGGGTTTCGTCATAATTCGGGACGTAATCCACCGTGTTCTTTTCCATATCCTCCAGCATCTGCATGGAGAAATTGGTCATGCGGGCTTCGGTATAACGCATGGCGGCCGGGGGGTCGCCGTCAATCGAGCCGAAGTTGCCCTGACCGTCAACCAGCGGATAACGGCAGGCAAAATCCTGCGCCATCCTGACCAGTGTCGGGTAAACAACCTGTTCGCCGTGCGGATGGTAGTTACCGGAAGTATCGCCGGCGATCTTGGCGCATTTGCGGAACTTGCTCCGGGGACCGAGGCCTAAATCGTTCATCGCGACCATGATGCGCCGCTGGGAAGGTTTTAAGCCGTCGCGCACATCCGGTAAAGCGCGCGAAACGATGACGCTCATGGAATAATTGAGGTAGGAATCCTTCATCTCGTCTTCGATGAGGAGGTCGCGTATGTTCCCGCCGTTGGGAGAAGCGCTTTCCGGAGCGGTTTCTTTTTCCACGGTCTTTGCCGCGGGTTTATTCTTATCAGGCTTATCTTTCATCTTGCTCATGGCTTGTTTATCTTTTGATTATAGCAAGCGGGGATATAAAATCCAATATTTTTGGATTAAATTTATTGTCAGGCAGGGTTTCGGCTGATATAATATCGGCATAAATATCGGATAAATAATGAAGGTCCCGATATTCATCGGGATCCCGCTTCGCGGGAAAAGGAGTTTTTATGGCGCCAAAGGGAACCGAGGATAAAAAAGAAGATAAAAAGGAAGATTTAAAAGAAGACGCGCTTCAGCAGGCAATCAGTCAGATAGAAAAGAGTTACGGAAAAGGGGCGATTATGAAGCTGGGCGGCGGAATGCGGGTGGATATCCCCTGCATCTCGACCGGGGCGCTTTCGCTTGACCTTGCCCTGGGCGGCAGAGGGATTCCCAAAGGGCGCGTTACGGAAATATTCGGGCCGGAAGCCTCCGGGAAAACGACCCTGTGCCTCCATATCGTTGCCAACGCCCAAAAAGCAGGGGGCAACGCGGCTTTCATAGATGTGGAGCACGCCTTGGACCCAAACTACGCGGAAAGAATCGGAGTAAACCTGAAAGACCTGGTCATCTCCCAGCCGGACAGCGGCGAACAGGCGCTGGATACCACCGAGCTTCTGGTCAGGAGCAACGCGGTTGATTTGGTCGTGATAGATTCCGTCGCGGCGCTTGTCCCGAAAAGCGAGCTGGACGGCGAAATCGGGCAAAGCCATATGGGACTGCAGGCGAGATTAATGTCCCAGGCATTGAGAAAACTTACCGGCGCGATAAGCAAATCGCACACGGCGGTTATATTTACCAACCAGATAAGGGAAAAGATCGGCGTATTTTTCGGCAATCCGGAAACGACCCCGGGCGGCCGGGCGCTTAAGTTTTACGCCTCGGTCAGGATAGAAGCCCGGCGCGGAGTGGCACTTAAGGAAGGCGAACAGGTTATCGGCAACCGCGTGAAAATCCACATAGTCAAGAATAAAATCGCACCGCCCTTTAAGAGGACGGAATTTGAAATCCTCCACAAAAACGGGATTTCGCGCGAAGGCGATTTGATTGAGCTGGGCTCCAACCTGAATGTCATAGAGAGGAGCGGCACCTGGCTTTCTTATAAAAACCAGAAAATCGGGCAGGGGAAAGATAAGGCGCGCGAGTTTTTAAGCCAGAACCCGGAAGTGGTCAAGGAACTGGAAAAGGATATCCTGACGGCGTATAACTTAAATCCGATTATCCCTAAAAATAAAGAGGCTTCCGAGGGTGACTAAAATAGGCCTGCCCCGATGAACATCGGGGCAAGAAGGATAAATGTTTACCAAACATTTTGTTGGTCTGGTTGCCGGCTTGTTTTTTTTAACCTCCTCCTGCGCGGGTATTTCCAAGTACGGGGACATGCCGGATGAAATCAAGATTTCTTATTTCGTTCTCACCCAAGGAATCCGCAAGAAAGAAATCCGTGGTTTTTACGGCGCGCTTGTCTCGGAAAGCTGGGCAGAAAAATACGACAAGAAACTTAATGAATCGTTTGAACAGTTAAAGCTGCCCCCTGAATTCCCGGCCGTTAAGAAAGCCCCTGATGAAGGGGTAAAAGAACTGATCTTAGTAATGGAGGAAAACGGATTTTATTCCCTCATCGGAACCGATATAAAAAAATACAGCGCGGAAGAATTGAATAATCCTGGTTTTATGATTCACGTGCTAACCATCCAGAAAGGGGATTCTATTTACAGCGTCGCTATCGAAGACCTGCCTAATAGTAAAAAAGAAACGTTTATCTTCCTTAAAGATATCTTTATAAAAAACTATTCTCTGGTTGAATCGTGGGATTCCAGCGTAACCTATGAAGAAGCAGACTGGGACCAATGGTTTCAGGAGCAGATTCAAAAGAACAAAAAATAATCACGTCGCATGAAAAAACGAATAAGTTTGGTTGTCAAAAACGCCTCCGAGGTAATTACCATGCGCTCAGCCAAGCCGGGACCAAGATGCGGGCGTGATATGAACGAATTAGGGCTCATTCCGGATGGAGCGCTGGCTATTGATAAAGATAAAATACTAGAAGCCGGTCCTACTAAAAAAATCACGGCAAAATATCAGGCCTCAAGAACTATTGATGCCTGCGGAAAAATCGTCACGCCGGGACTAATCGATTCACATACGCATCCGGTCTTCGCCGGAGACCGCTCGAACGAATTCGAGATGCGCCTGAAAGGAGCTACTTACCAGGAAATCGCTGCTTCAGGGGGAGGAATAAAATCAACTGTCAAGGCCGTCCGCGAAGCTTCCGAAAAAGAGCTGGTTAATTTTTCCTTACTCAGGATGGAAAGGTTTCTTTCCTGTGGCACTACCACGATAGATGCTAAAAGCGGTTATGGATTAAATCTTCCTGATGAAATGAAAATGCTCCGGGTGATACGCGCTCTTGGCAGGATACAGCCCTTGGAATTAATCCCGACCTTTTTGGGCGCGCATGAAATCCCTCCCGAATACCAGGGCAGGAAAAACGAATACGTCAAGCTTATCACCGAACAAATGATACCTAAGGTGCTTGATGACAAACTCGCCGAATTCTGCGATATCTTCTGCGAAAAAGGCGTGTTTGAAATAGAAGAATCCCGGTATATCCTGGATTTCGCCAGAAAGCACGGATTAAAAATAAAACTCCACGCGGATGAATTCGCGCCCTTGGGCGGCGCGGAGCTGGCCGCCGAACTCGGGGCGATATCCGCCGACCATTTAATGGCCGTTTCGGATAAAGGCATCCGGGCGATGAAAGAAAAAGGGGTGATTGCCGTCCTGCTGCCGGGCACCACGTTTGCCCTCGGACTTAAAAATTACGCGCCGGCACGGAAAATTATCGATAACGGCAATCCGGTCGCACTGGCGACTGATTTCAACCCGGGGACCTGCTTCTGTGAATCGCTGCCGGCCATCATGAATATCGCCTGCACCCAGATGAAAATGACGCCGGCCGAAACGCTGTCCGCAGTAACCATAAACGCCGCCTGGGCAATCGGGCGCGGAGAAGCGCTCGGCTCTATCGAAGCAGGCAAACAGGCGGATATCGTTATCTGGGATGCGCCATCGTATAAACATATTCCCTATCATTTTGGCGTTAACTTGGTCTCTGCCGTGATAAAAAAAGGCAAGGGTATCATTTAATCTTATGCTCAGCCAGGAAACTGTCCAGTTAGTCCTTTACAACTGCATGGGTTATAAAAAGGGCGAAACCGTCCTGGTCGTAACGGACGACACGCTCTGGGATTTAGGGTCTGCGTTCTACAACAAAATAAAAGAGCTCGGGATAGAAGTTGTCCTTAATTCCATGAAACCCCGCTCGATAAACGGCGAGGAGCCTCCTCAATCGATAGCCGAGGCGATGAAGAACGCCGATATCGCGCTTCTGGTCACCGGAAAGTCTTTAAGCCACACCCAGGCCCGCCGGCTGGCCTGCGCCTCCGAACGGAAAACCAGGATTGCCAGCATGCCCGGTGCGGATGCTAAAAGGCTGGAACAATTGCTTAAAGTTGATTATGATGAAATGTTCCGCCACGGATTTTCCTTAAGCGAAGAGCTGAAGAAAACCAAACGAGTGGAAATAACCACGCCCGGCGGGACAAACCTTTCCATGGAAATAACCGGTCGCGCGCCGCATGTCGACAGCGGCATTTTAGATACGCCGAGCGCTTTCGGGAATCTCCCAGCCGGAGAAGTATACCTGGCGCCGATGGAGGGCACCGCCAACGGTATTATCGTCGTAGACGGAAGCATCTCCGGAATCGGCCGCTTAAAAAAGCCCATTAAAATCACCGTTAAAAACGGGTTGGCCGAGCAGATTGATTCTACGGAACTAAGGAAAATCATCGACCCCTTGGGTCCGCTTGCCAGGAATATCGCCGAACTGGGAATAGGCACCAATCCGAACGCCGAAGTAGTCGGGAATATACTGGAAGACGAAAAAGCAATCAATATGGCCCATATCGCACTGGGAGACAACGTAAGCATGGGCGGCAAGGTAAAAGCACCCTGCCATATGGACGGCATTATGTTTTCCCCGAAAATAAAACTCGATGGCAAACCAATTCCGGAAAGGCTCATCAGATGGTATCCTTCCGCACGCACCGCAAAGAATAGGCGTCCCATATCGGACACGACTTATTCCATTATGGAATTCGAAGATACGCGTTCTTCCATCGGACCCGAATTATTTCAATTGCTTTTTGATAATTCCAACGACCCGCAGTATGTCCTGGATTTAAAAAGCCAGGTTTTTATGGAAGCCAACCGGGCATTTCTGGAATTATCCGGCTATTCAAAAGAAGAGCTGGTCGGAAAGCTGAAGTCGTCGGATTTGACGCCACCGAACTCCCGGCCGGTTTTAATCAGCAAGCGATCGGCAATAGACAAAGGGATTGCGCGGGAACGCTACCAATTCGAAATGCTGACAAAGCACGGCGATATAAAACCGGTCGAGCTTAGCGTCCACCGGACGAAGATAGGCGACAAGGAAGTGACTATCGGCTCGGCGCGCGATATCAGCGAAAGGTTGCGCCTGGAAAAAGCCTTGCGGGAAAAAATAACCGAAATCGCCTTTGCCGGCAACCGACTCCTGGCTTTGACCGAAAAGATAAAGAACGTTCCCTTGATAACCGCCGCGCTCCTCAAAAGCAAAAGCGAAGCGGAACTCTGCAAGGGGGCCATAAAGTTGTTATGCGCAAAAGAAGGGCTTTCTTACAAAGATGCGGCTATTTATTTCCTGCTGGGAGGCAGGTTAAAGCTTTCCGAATGCAGCAAGATGATGCGTAAGGAAAAAACCGGTTTGCCCCCTTCTATTATTAATATTCACGGTTCCCATCATTTCGCCCTGGTCGCCCGCGGGGAAATCGCCCGTTACCAAAAAGATACGGAAATCTTATTGCCCCTACGGGGCTTGCGCCAGATTATCGGCGTGGTGCGTATCATCATGGACCAGAAGGAAAAGGAACTCATGGACAATAACCCGGTAACCAAGAAAAGCTACGAGGATATCGTCGAGACAATCGGGTCTATTCTGGGGCTTCTTACCGAAAGCCTGCGGATGGATAAAATCCTGGAGATGCAATCAATTATAGACGAGTTGACCCAGATTTATAACCGCCGCTATTTTGAACGGATGATAAAAGAAGAGACCGATCGCGCACTTCGTTACCGCCGCGCGTTATCGCTTTTCCTGATAGATCTTAACAAATTCAAGCAAATCAATGATGCCTCCGGCCATAACCAGGGAGATATTATTTTAACCGAAGTCGCCCAGTTCCTCAAAAAACACAGCCGTAAAATTGATGTCGTCTGCCGTTATGGAGGCGATGAGTTTGCTATTATTCTTCCGGAAACGAATTCAAAGGGGGCTTTGCTTAAAGCCACCCGTTTATACGACCACTTAAAAAACCATAAATTCACCAATATAAAAGCGCCCCTCGTTCCTTCTCAGCGGAGCGGGAAAGGATTCTACCGGATTACCGCCAGTTTCGGGATAAGTACGCTTTCTAAAGAGAAAAACATTCTCACGGAAGAAGAACTTCTGTCAACAGCCGACAAGGCGCTTTATAAAGCAAAAACCATGAGGAAAAGGCAGATTAAAAGCTATTGGCTATAATCCCGCACCCAGGTTAATTACCCCTTCATATCCGCTAAAGGCGTCGCCCGCAAGCGAACCTCGCCAGACTGGCGGGGATCCGGCCCCGCTATGCGAGGCTGAAATTCTTTGACTTGGAAACGTATTTGGGATAAAAATATTTACTTATGAATCAGGATTAGCCACCGAGACACTGAGTTCACAGAGAGGAAATACTAATAATCTCTGGGTTCTCTGTGACTCTGTGGCAAGGATTTAACTATATGTTATATCAGATTAATGTTGAAACCAAACGTGGACAGGCTGACCCGGTAAGCGCCGGTATCAAAGCGGATATCATAGATCTCGGCATTAAATCCGTTAAGAGCGTCCTTTTCACCCAGCTTTATTTTATCGAAACCGAAGCAAGCGAATCACAGGTCAACCTGATTGCCCAAAGGCTTCTTTCCGACCCGGTCACTTCTAATTATGAATGGCGAATTGCGAATGGGGAATGGAAATCCGAAAAATCAGCTGTCCGGATTCCGCGTTCCACAACCGGCACTCTTATTACCGTTCTCCACAAGCCCGGCGTGATGGACCCGGTCGAGGCAAGCGCCCTGAAGGCAATTGCCGACCTGAAAATAAACGCGACAGTCCTGCGCACCGGACGGCAGTTTATCCTACAGGGAAAAATCACACCCGCCCAGCGGGAACAAATCGCCCGGAAAATCCTGGCAAACGAAGTCATCGACGATATCCATTACGGTCCGATGTCCCTGGATAAAATAACCATCGGCAATCCTTACGAATTCAGGCTGAATATCCTGCCCTGGCGCAAGATGGCCATGGACGCGATGATGAAAATAAACAAAGACCTCCAGCTTTCCCTGAACGAGCAGGAACTGAAAACGATACAGGATTATTTCAAATCCATCGACCGCGACCCGACTGATGTCGAGCTGGATACCATCGCCCAGACCTGGAGCGAGCACTGCAAACACAAAACACTCATGGGGCTGATTGAATACACCGAAGGCGCCGGCGCGCAAAAGAAAACCGAGCAGATTGAAAATATCCTAAAGCAAACCATCATGAAGGCAACGCTGGAAATAAAGAAGCCCTGGTGCATTTCCGTTTTCAAGGATAACGCCGGAATCATAGATTTCGACGATAAGAACGCACTGACCTTTAAAGTGGAAACGCACAACCATCCTTCGGCAATCGAGCCTTACGGCGGCGCCGGTACCGGAATCGGCGGCGTTATCCGCGATACGCTCGGCTGCGGATTAGGAGCCAAGCCGATACTGAATACGGATGTTTTCTGCTTCGGCCTGCCCGACCTGCCGCATAATAAATTGCCAGCCGGCGTCTTGCATCCCAAACGGATTATGAAAGGCGTGGTCGCCGGCGTGCGCGATTACGGCAACCGCATGGGAATCCCCACCCCCAACGGCGCGGTCTATTTCGACGACCGCTACACCGGGAATCCCCTCGTCTATTGCGGCAATGTCGGCTTGATGCCCAAGGATAAATGCGCCAAAAAAGTCCGGGCGGGCGATTTAATATTGCTCGTCGGCGGGCGGACCGGGCGCGACGGCATCCACGGCGTCACTTTCGCTTCGGCGGAGCTGACTGAAAAATCCGAAGAGGTCTCATCAATCGCCGTCCAAATCGGCAACGCCATCATGGAGAAAAAGGTCGCCGATACCGTCCTTCAGGCGCGCGACCGGAATTTATATACCGCCATTACGGATTGCGGCGGCGGCGGATTGTCTTCCGCCATCGGCGAAATGGGCGAAGAAACCGGGGTGGAAGTCGACCTGGAAAAAGTCCCCCTAAAATACCAGGGGCTTTCTTACACGGAAATCTGGATTTCCGAGGCGCAGGAACGCATGGTCATGTCCGTCCCGGTAATCCATAAGGATAAAATACTGGAGATATTCCAAAGGGAAAACGTGGACGCCACCTTTATCGGCCGATTCACCGGAAATAAAAGGCTTGTCCTGAAATACAACGGTAAGGAAGTGGCTAATTTAGAGATGGAATTCCTCCATCACGGCGGCCCTAAATTCTTCAGGAAGGCCGAATGGTCTCTGCCGAAACATAAAGAGCCGCGCCGCTTCTCAAGCGGGAAAACTAACCGAGTCAATAATTACGGCAAAACTCTTAAACAGATTCTTGCCATGCCGAATATCGCCAGCAAGGAATGGATTATCCGTCAATACGACCACGAAGTGCAGGGCGGCAGTGTTTTAAAGCCGCTTGCCGGAATAAAGAACGACGGCCCTTCGGATGCCTGCGTGAGCCGCCCCTTGCTTAATTCATATAAAGGCGTGGTCGTTTCAAACGGGATGAACCCGAAATACAGCGAGATCGATCCCTACCATATGGCCGCTTCGTCAATCGACGAGGCGTTGAGAAATATCGTTGCCGTGGGCGGCGACCTTGAACGGACCGCGCTTCTGGATAACTTCGCCTGGGGCAATACCAATAAGCCCGACCGCCTGGGCGCACTGGTCCGCGCATCGCGCGCCTGTTATGATATCTCCAAAGTTTACGGGACGCCTTTCATCTCCGGAAAAGACAGCCTGAATAACGAGTTCTTTACCAAGGGGAAAAGTATTGCCATCCCTCATACATTGCTTATCTCCGCCATCTCGGTGATTGACGACGTCCGTAAAACCGTTTCCATGGATTTTAAGGAGCCGGGAAATCTCATCTACATTATCGGGGCAACCAAAGAAGAGATGGGCGGCTCGCATTATTACGAGCTTCTAAAATATATCGGGAATTCCGTCCCGGTGGTCAACGCCGCGGAAGGCAGGAAGACTATGCTAGCGTTATCATCCGCTATAAAGAACGGGTTTGTCCGCGCCTGCCACGACCTTTCCGAAGGCGGGCTGGCAGTTACCCTGGCGGAAATGGCATTTGCCGGAGAAATCGGCGCTAAGATAGACATTTCCAAAGTGCCTTGCGATAATGCCATTAAAGAAAACGACGTTATTCTTTTTTCGGAATCTAATTCACGCTTCCTGGCCGAGGTCTCCCCGAAACACCGCAAAGACTTTGAATCTGCGCTAAAGGATTGCGCCTTCGCCTTTATCGGCGAAACCGCCCCGGTGAAAATGCTGCGCGTTACCGGGCTTGATAAAAAGCTGATTATCAACGAATCCCTGAATTCGCTTAAAGACGCCTGGCAGAAGCTAACCAGGCAGTTTAGCTAAAAATAAATCCCTTTTATTAAAGAAGAGGAATTTCATAAATGTCATTGCGAGGAGTGGAACGACGAAGCAATCTCGTTTTCCCTGAATAAAACAGAGATTGCCCCGCTCGACTTCGTTTCGGGGACACCCGATAATAGGGAGTCCCAGAATGGGGCCACGCTCCTTATAGTCGCTCGCAATGACAGAATAAACTTTTATGTATATAAACCGGTTGGACATAAAAAAGAAGCTGGAAAAGAAGCTCACACACGAAACCATCGAGCAGGCCAAAGGCGATTTCCACGCCTGGCGGCAGAAATGCGTCACCTTGCTCCCGGTTATCAGCGGGAATAATTGCCCCTTTGCCTGCACTTATTGCTATATCCAGAGCATGGAATCGCCCTCGGCGCAGAAAAGCGACCCGTTCGCCTTTAAAGAGCCGGAACCCTTAAACCTTTCCGGGGAACAGCTCTGCTGGGCGCTCCTGGAAAATAAGGAATTCATTCCCGGCGAATACGGCACGCCCTTGGCATTCGGGCATGTCTCGGAGCCCTTCCTGCCAAGCCTTCTGGAAAATACGCTCGGCTATTTCAAGGCGATATCCGCGTACCTGGGCAACCCGATACAGTTTTCGACCAAGATGTTCATTACGCCCGAACTGGCTAAAAAGATAAAAGGCTCGCTGAAGCATAAGCTGGTCAGCCCTCTGGTCACCATCACCACGCTTAAGAACGCGGCGAAACTCGAGCCCAAGGCGCCGCCGCCGGAAGAGCGCTTCCAGAGCATTGCCAATCTTTCCAAGGCAGGCTATAAAGTGTTCCTCTATTTAAGGCCGCTGATACCGGGCATTGTCACCGAAGAGATTGAGGAAATCCTAAAGCTCGCCAAGAAGGCCGGCGCCATCGGAGTGGTCGGTGGGGGTTTTAGGATAACGCTCCCGATTCTTAACCGGATGAAGGATGCCAAGGCGGATGTCTCGGAAATCGCCAACCGCATCCCGAATATCGGCGACAAACAGCGCTATATTTATACCAAGGACCTGGAGGATAAAGTCGTCACGCTTGCACATAATCTCAAGATGGTTGCCCTGCGCTCGACCAAATGCGCCATGGCATACGCCTGCAAGCTTCCCTCGCCCTCGCTTTACTGGCAATACAATAAGAATATCTGCGTCAAATGCAAACCCTGCGAAAAAGAGGCGCCCAAATACAAGAAATCCGATATCGATAAAATCCTGAAAGAGGTCTTCCCGACGGAAACGATTCTCTCTTATAAGGACGAGAAAGGCGCGGTTGAGATTGCGGTAAAGCTCTCCGAAGGAAAGACGTCCTTGGAGCCGTGGGTGCCGCGCGTCTTGGAAACGTATCTCAGGAAGCCCGTGACAATCAAACGGCAGTAAATGCTTTGATTCGCCACAGAGTCACAGAGGGCACAGAGAAAATTAGATATGTTTAAATCAAAAAGACTGCTCACTATTACCGGGCTTATTCTCGTCCCTTTCTGGACTTATATAATGTTCGAGAGCACGGGATTAGGGCACGGGAATTATATATTATTTAATCTTTTCAATGCGCCATTTAGCTTATTGTTGTCTCTTATTCTAAATACTTCTGATCCGGGATTTTTTGCTAATATGATATTTTTCTCTTGCTTACTCATAACACCTGTATTATATGGTTACATTATTGATTTATTCTCCGACTTTAAAAAAGAGTGGGTTGGTTTCCTAATAGTTTTTATTCTCCATTATGCATGTTATATAAGAATTCGTCTCTCTCCATCATTTTATTTTTATTATCAGGATAACCCTTACGATAAAATAGATTACACTTTTCTTTCTCAAGGATACGTGTTTTTTGCTGTGTGGAATTTATGGATACTCTTTGTGACTTTGAAGCGATGGCGTAACGCAAAAAGCATTGTTCCTAATCCGGAAACAAAGTAATTTTTCCCTCTGTGCCCTCCCGCCTTTGGCGAGGCTCGCCCTTGTGGGCGGCTGCGGTGAAGTCCCTTCCGTTCTACTTCGCCGCGACGTATTTCAGCTGGAACCCGGGGCTCATCGTCGCCGAGAGAGTGACCTTCTTTATGAATATCCCTTTAGCCGAGGTGGGCCTTAGGGATTGAATGTGTTCCAGGAACGATTCCACGTTGTTCTTCAAATCTTCCACGCTGAAGGAAAGTTTCCCAACCGGCACGTGGATGATGCCCAGCGCGTCGCAACGGAATTCGACCTTGCCGGCCTTGAATTCCTTGACCGCGTTCTTGATATCTTCGCTGACCGTGCCGTTCTTGGGTGAGGGCATCTTCCCCTGCGGCCCCAAGACCTTGCCGAGCCGGCTGATGTTCTTCATCATGCTCGGAGGCGCGATAGCCACGTCAAAATCCGTCCAGCCGTCCTGCACCTTTTTCATTAAGTCTTCGAAACCCACTTCATCCGCTCCGGCATCGCGCGCCGCTTTGGCATCGTCGCCCGCCGCGAAGACGATTACCTTCCTGGTCTTACCGATTCCTTTGGGAAGGGTAACCGCGCCGCGGATTAATTGGTCGCTTTTCTTCGGGTCGATTCCCAGATTTATCGCCATTTCCACGGTCTGGTCGAACTTGACCGGGGGAAGGCTTTTTAAGACGTTTACCGCTTCGGCTGTCTCGTATTGCTTCGTGGCGCCGCCGGCGGCTTCGTATTTCTCCTGGACTTTCTTCTGCCTTTTGGTAAGCTTTACTTTTTCCATATTACCCCACCACCTCTATGCCCATATTGCGGGCGGTCCCTTCTATGACCTTGCAGGCTTTTTCGATATCGGTCGTATTCAAATCCTTGAGTTTTACCTGGGCGATTTCCTTTAACTGCGCCTTGGTCACCTTGCCGACCTTGACCTTATGCGGCTCGGCAGAGCCCTGGGCGATTCCGGCCGCCTTCTTTAAAAGGACCGAGGCGGGCGGCGTCTTGACGATAAAATCAAATGTCCGGTCTTTATAAACCGTAACGATTACCGGCGTTACGAGGCCTTGCGCGCTCTTGGTCTGGTCGTTGAAGCGCTTGACGAATTCGCCGATATTAACTCCGTGCTGTCCTAAAGCCGGGCCGACCGGTGGTGCCGGGGTTGCCTGGCCGCCGGGCGCCTGCAGTTTTATTTTCACCATTACTTCTTTTTTTGCCATATTTTGCTCCGTTATTCCCATTTTTCCGGGAATATAGAAAACCAATACTATATATATCGGAACGGCTTCTGTCAAGATTTTCTTGACTATTCCTGATTTGTAAGGAATAATACCGGTTCGCTTGGCTTATCAAATTCAAAATAAGGTAACATGAAAGCCCTGACACCGGAACTGAAAGACAAGATTTATAAGGAAATCCGGGGCAAACTGCCTCCGGACGAGGCGGCTTCCTGGATGAAGTCGCTCGAATTCCTGCAGACGGAAAACGGGACGCTCGAGATTCCGCTACCCAACGATTACTTCCGCAACTGGTACGAAAAGCATTATAAGGATTTAATCGCCAAAACCGTTTCAGAAGTCCTGGGAATCCAGCCGAAAATCATCTTTAAGATACCGTCGGATTACCAGGGCACGCTCTTTGAATCCGCGGCTAAGGAATCCGGCCACGACCCGAAAGCCCCCAAGCCCCATAAGCCCGCGCCGGAAGCGAAACCGCCGGTGGCAAACGCCAACCGGCCCAAGGGCGGGACGCTTAACTCCAAATATACCTTCGAGCAGTTCGTGGTCGGCCCGTGCAACCGGCTGGCGCACGCCTGGAGCATGGCGGTGGCGGAAAACCCGGGCAAGGCATACAACCCGCTCTTTATCCACGGCTCGGTGGGCCTCGGCAAAACCCATCTGCTGCAGGCCGCCTGCCATTATATCCTCGCCAAGCGCCCGGAATATTCCATTTATTATCTCTCCTGCGAAGGGTTTGTCAATGACTATATCTCCGCGGTCCGCTCCGGCGGCTACGACGCTTTCCGCAATAAATACCGCTCGGTCGATGTTTTGGTGATAGACGATATCCACTTCCTGGGCGCGGGCGAAAAGCAGGCAAGCCAGGAGGAATTCTTCCATACGTTTAACGCGCTCCACAACGCCCAGAAGCAGATTATACTTTCCAGCGATTCTCCGCCTCAGGATATCCCGACTTTGGAAGACCGGCTGGTCTCCCGCTTTAAATGGGGGCAGGTGGCGCGGCTGGATTCGCCGACCTTTGAAACGCGCATGGCGATTATCAAGCAGACTGCCGAGTGGATGAAAAAGGCCGTGCCGGACGACGTCTGCGATTTTATCGCCTCCAGCGTGGAATCGAACATCCGCGATTTGGAAGGCGCCCTTAAAAACGTCATTGGCTTCGCCGAGGCGACCAAGAAACCGATTGACCTGGCGCTGGCAAAGGATTCCCTGCGTGATTTGATAGGCGTTTCCGCCTTCCCGGTCACCATCCCGCAGATACAGGAAGTCATCAGCAAGTTCTTTAACGTCAAGATATCGGATTTGCAGTCCAAGAAGCGCGTCAAATCCGTTTCCGTCCCGCGGCAAATCGGTATTTACCTGGCGCGGTCTTTGACTTCGCTCTCGCTTGAAGAAATCGGAGCGGCGTTCGGGGGCAAAGACCACTCCACGGTGATGTATTCGGTGGAGAAAATAAAGCAGCGTGCCCATAAAGACCGCCAGTTTACGGCGACTTTAAACCAGCTGACCAAGAACGTGAAACAAGGAGGATAAACGGTTGAAACCCTGTGGGAAAAGGCGGGAGTTTTCCGCATTTCTCCCCATGTTTTCGGATTAGGGCAAATGAAAAATCGGATTCGCCCGGTTATCCACCGGCCGCTAACAGCGCCGTTTGGTTGTAGGTCCATAGATTACGTAACTAAGGAACGTTACTCCCCGAACGAGGGGAAGATAATAAGAATAATTATATATATTAATAAGGAGTAATTAGTATGAAGGTAGTTTGTAAAAGAAACGATTTGCTTGACGCGTTCAGCATGGTTAATGTCGTCATTCCCACCAGAAGCACCGTTCCGGTATTGCAGAATATCAATCTTACCGCGGAAGGCTCCAGCCTCTATATCATCGGAACTGATTTAGAGGTGGGCATAAAGGTGGAGATAAAAGCGGAGGTAAAGGATAAAGGCAGTTTGCTCATCCCGACCATGCGGCTGGGCGCTCTTTTAAGGGAAACCGCGGACGAAAATATCAAGATAGAAACCAGGAATAATATCGCCAGCATTACAACCAAGGAAGGCGAATATAAGCTGGTCGGGCCCGACCCTGTGGATTACCCGGAGTTCCCGGCATTCGACTCCGCTAAGGCGTTTGATATGGAGCCCAAAGGCGTAAGGGAAATGATACATAAGACGATATTCGCCACCTCGGCGGAAATCACCCGCTATGCCTTAACCGGCATACTGGTGGAAATCAGGAAGAAAGAAATAAGAATGGTCGGAAGCGACGGCAAGAGGCTGGCGTTCATAAAGCACCGCTCGGAGCAGAGCGTGGAGCAGGATAAAAAGGTCATTGTCCCGAGCAAGGGAATGATGCTACTGGAGCGCGTCATCCGGGACGACCACAAGCTGAAAATCGCGATAGACGATACCCTGATAAAAATATGCCTTTCCCCCGCAAAGGAAAAGCATCCGGAAACGATTATCTTCTCGCGGCTGGTGGACGGCGCTTTTCCGGATTACGAAAGCATCATCCCGACTGACGGGAACAAGGTCCTGGAAATGAAGAGCGAGGATTTGCACAGCGCTTTAAGAAGGGCAACCGTGGTCACCACGGATAAATTCAAGGCGACCAAGTTTATCCTGAAGGACAACAAGTTAAGCTTGCTCAGTAAGACCCAAGAAGTGGGCGAGGCAAAGGTGGAGGTGGAGGCGAAATACAAAGGCGAGCCTTTTGAAATCGTCTTTAATCCGGATTTCTTTATAGACGCTTTGAGGGTCTTGGGGGAAGGCAACCTGGCGATAGAGTTCAAGGAAAAAACCTCCCCGGCAGTCTTTAAATGGGGCAAGGACTATGTGTATCTCGTCATGCCATTGACGATTGATATATAAAAACAGGTTATCAGTTAATTCGGCGTCCCGACCCTACCTGTGTAAAATATCGTTGATCGTTCTGGCCAAAAGTGACGGGGCTGGTCAAAGTAAAGGGAGAAGGGACAATTGCCCCCAATAGAGCTAAATAAACTTTGCGTCTTTGTGGTTAATCCTGTCGGCAGCACATCGAAATTTCCTTGCGCCTCTACTAATAAAAATGATATATTTTAGGCGTCCCCGAATCCCGCTATGCGGGAGAAGTGAGACCAAACTTCCATTTGCGGTTATATAATCTTGGTTAAGAATAAAAGCGGGGATTACGAGGCGTCCACGGAATTACTGATTTATCGCAGGTGGTTACGGGGAAGATGGCAAATAAATAAAACGCGGATAATTGAGTACTAACGAATAAAAAATAGTATAAAAAGCTTATGCCAAACGGTACTCGTAAATATCCTGACCCTGATTTAAAACTTTTATGGGGATTGGCAGCCGCCAGATGTTCTTTTCCAAATTGTAGAGAAAAATGCGTGGTAGAAGCAACGAGTAAAGATCCAACAAAACCCATAGGTAAAATATCGCATATTTATGCACACGCTGATAAAGGGCCAAGAGCGAAACCTGATATGACTTCCAAAGAACGTGATTGTTATAATAACTGGATATTGTTATGTGGGACTCACCATGACACCATAGACGTTCAACCTAATACATATACTCCAGAACAACTTAAACAATGGAAAGTAGACCACGAAAAGTGGGTCACAAATAAACTTGCTATAGACATTCCGTCAATCGGATTTCTTGAACTGGAGATGACAACTTCAGCTATATTGTCTACATCAATACCGCAATCTATTGATCTTACGCTAATCCCTCTTCAAGAAAAAATCCAAAAGAATAGTTTGAGCCAAAAAAGTCATGAGCGAATAATGTTAGGACTCGTTAAATCAAAAGAAGTGGAAGAATTTATAGGAGAAATGGCGAAACTAAAATCTGATTTTCCGGACAAGTTAAAAGCAGGTTTTGTATCCGCCTATGTTAAACTAAAGAATGAAGATAAGCTTATCGGAGATTCTTTGTTCTTCGCTTTACATGATTTTGCTTCTTCTAATAATACTGATTTTGATAAACAAGCAGCGGGGTTAGCCGTATTGGTTTATTTGTTTGAAAAATGCGAGGTATTTGAAAGGTGATTTTGCCGAGTAAGCATATTAAGCTTTCTGATTCATTATTAAACATTGGCGCAATTATTTTACGTAATCTTAATAGTCCTCAAACCGTAAGTGCATTATGGTCTAAAGTACATTCTTTCGCAGAAGTAAAAACTTTTGATAGGTTTATATTAGGTTTAGACTTCTTATTTATGATTGGAATCATTGATTTTAACGATGGATTACTCCAAAGGATAAAAGCATGATTTATTCAATTAAGTCTGATAAGCCTTCTTTTAAAAGTATCGAATTTAATCCAAGATTTAATGTTATTCTTGCAGATAGAACCAAAGAATCAACTAAAAGGGATTCAAGAAATGGATTAGGTAAATCTACACTCATAGAAATTATTCATTTTTGCTTGGGAGCGAACAAAGGTGGAACATTGAGTCAACCTAATATGAATGGATGGACTTTTATTTTAGAGTTAGATTTAATGAACAATAAATATTCTATAGCCAGAAACACTTCGAAACCGAATGAAATTATAATTAATGGAGATTGTTCAAGTTGGCCATTAAAACCAGATACGCATAAAAAAACTGGCGAACAAATGATGTCTCGCAATAATTGGAATACCCTGTTAGGGATTCTAATGTTCGGATTAAACCCTCCTGAAGATATAAAATATACGCCAACTTTTAGAAGTTTGTTGTCCTATATAATAAGGCGCAATAGTCATCATGGTGGCTTTCTTGAAGCATTCCAGAATTACAAAAAGCAACATGAATGGGATAGACAAGTAAATAACGCTTTCTTGCTTGAGCTTGGCTGGGAGTTTTCTGCTAAACTACAATTACTTAAAGATAAGTTAAATGCTCTTGAACAAATAAAACAAGAAGCGCAATCAGGCATACTTTCTGACCTTATAGGAACAATAGGGAAATTAGAAGCCTTGAAGATTAGACTGGAAGATCAAACAAAGCAAGAAAGTAAAAATTTAGATGATTTTAAAGTTCATCCTCAATACAGCAAAATTGAAGACGAATCCAATGGGCTAACGGATAATATTCATGCTTTAATTAACCTTAATATAACTGATAAAAAACTTCTGGAATACTATGAATCAAGCCTTAAAGATGAAATAGACAGTAATCCCGAGGCTGTAACCAGTGTTTATAAAGAAGCAGGGTTGATTTTGCCTAAAGAAGTTACGAAAAGTATTCAAGATGTTTTGTCTTTTCATAAACAAGTTGTATCAAACAGAAAAGATTTCTTAGCTTCGGAAATAAACCGTTTGCAAAAGTTAATCATAAATAGAGAGCAAGAAAAACAAAATCAATCTGAAAAGCGTGCGGAATTAATGCAAATTTTAAAAAAACACAAAGCGCTAGAGGAATACACCTTACTGCAAAAGAATCATCAAAAAACCGTATCTGAATTAAATGATGTTAATTTTAGATTGGAGCGTTTAAAGCAATTCGATCGGGGCAAAAGCGAAAACATAGTCGAGCAAGAATTAATTTTTCAATACGCAAATACTGATCTAAATGAAAGAAAAAGTCAAAAAGAAAAAGCAATCTTATTATTCAATTCTAATTCAAAAGCACTTTATGACGCTCCCGGCAATTTATTGATTGATTTCAAGAAAAAAGGGTTTGATTTTAATATTATTATTGAAAGATCGAGTAGTCAGGGAATAGAAAACATGAAAATATTTTGTTATGATTTAATGCTTGCTAATATTTGGGCTAAAAAGAAATCAACGCCTGGCTTTCTTATACATGATAGTATTATTTTTGATGGAGTTGATGAGCGACAAAAAGCTTTAGCTTTACAGCTAGCAGAAAAAGAATCCCGATCGTGTGGTTTTCAGTATATTTGCACTATGAATTCAGATTCAATCCCAATAAAAGATTTTGACTCCGATTTTAATTTTAATAAATATGTAAAAGCAACATTTACTGATGCAACTGAAAATGGTGGGCTTTTAGGTATTAGATTCTGATAAAATAGTTAGAATAGTAACAGATCCCGTCCCCTAAAACGAGCCTGCCTATGGCTACCTGCCCGTCCAGCCAGGCGGGCGGCAGACAGGCCGAATCAGCCCCGCCCCGCCGCTGCAAGGCAGTATTAAAACAATTCCAATCCGCTTTTTAAAACTCCCGTTAGCCAGTATATCATTTCCCTAGGCTATACGTCCTGTTCCCGGTAATGCCCTATCCTACGCCTGAAATAACCCTATCCTGCACCTAAGGCGGCGTAGTCTCATTTCATTAAGGGGGTAGAGAGGTTTCTTTAACCGGGGTGTCCTTGCCCTTAGGCAGGGATATCCTTAAGCGTAGGTAGGGGTATAGTTAATCCGGCATAGGGGTATTACAGCTCTTCTAACCCCCTATCCGGCAAAATGGGGTGGGGGGTAGATAGGGTATCTACCCCCCGGGGATACCCCCCCGCTGCGCTTTCCCGCTCCGCTGTGCTTCGGGGACGCTTGAACATACTTTATATTGTAGAAGCGCGGGGACGCCCATATTTCTCATGGAATGTATCCCGACATTTTCGGGATGCCAATCGGTTTAATCTCGAATTGCAAGGACAGCCCCCACCTACAATTCAATTCGCTATTAGATGCATTATATTGATTTTCGTAAAATCAATCCTGAACTCAACACTTGCTTTTTATACTTTTCCTTCGGGCACCCCATTTCCACTGATTTGGAGTGCCGGATTAAAGAATTATAGGGGGGTGGGGGTATGGTGGGGAGGGGTGGGGTAAAGATTTGCCTCAAGTAGCCTAAATTTCATGAGTTTGCTTAATTAAACGCTTTTGGCCCCTAAATCAAATCATTTCAACGTCCAGGCTAAATAATTTGGCCGGGGGGAGGGTATGGTGGGGGGAGGGGGGTATTTTCAGTTCACCATGGGGGTGCAAAGTCTTTAGCCGTTCCAAAGTTGATTGGATTCAGATTGATATGATTCTTTCCGCAGTAAATACTTCGGATAATTAGCCCGCTTGGAATTAATAAATAAGGGGCTAAAGCTGAATCGCTTTACTCCGGGCGGTGCATCTCACGTGGATTTCATCCCCGAGAATCGGGACTCCGTTCCACTACGCAAAGATAACCGGCCCTTTTACAAGGACGTTCCGCAGCCGGATATTAAATGCTTGACAAGATGGCGGCCACCTGTTATTATTGGAATCACTGATTCCATTTTAAGACCTAATATGGAAACGATAATACCAAGAATATTTGAGCCGCCAAAACACAGTTTTTTTCTTTTCGGACCGCGCGGAACGGGAAAAACCACCTGGTTAAGGCAAACCTGCCCGGACGCGCTCTGGATAGACCTGCTCGAACCGGATATTTTCCGTTCCTACAGCGCCTACCCCGAAAGGTTGCGGGAAATTGTCACGGCTAATCCCGGCAATAAAACCGTGGTCGTTGACGAAATCCAAAAAGTCCCGGAACTGTTAAGCGTAATCCACTCGCTGATTTCAAAAAAGCACCCGGCCCGCTTTATATTAACCGGCTCAAATGCCCGTAAAATAAAACGAACCGGCGCGGATTTGCTTGCCGGACGGGTTGTCAAAAATACGTTCCATCCTTTTATGGCGGCTGAGCTGGGCGGGAAATTTAATTTAGGCAATGCTTTAAAACATGGCTTGTTGCCGCTGGTTATCTCCGCACGGGATGCCGAGAGCGTTTTAAAAACTTATGCGGCTTTGTATGTCCGGGAAGAAGTCCAGATGGAAGGACTGGTCAGGAATATCGGCAATTTTTCCAGGTTTTTGGAGGCGGCCAGCTTTTCACACGGCGCCGTGCTTAATATCAGCAATGTCGCCCGCGAGTGCGCGGTGGAAAGAAAAGTCGTGGAAGGATATATCGGAATTCTGGAGGATTTATTGTTGTCCCAGCGCCTGCCTGTTTTCACAAAACGCGCCAAAAGAACGGTCAGTTCTCACCCCAAGTTTTATTTCTTTGATGCCGGGCTTTTCAGGGCATTAAGGCCTTCCGGGCCTTTGGATAAACCGGAAGAAATAGAAGGAGGGGCTTTGGAAGGGCTGGTGGCGCAGCATCTGGCGGCCTGGAATTCTTACCGGGGGGATAAGAACAGGCTTTACTACTGGCGCACCCCATCCGGTTCGGAGGTGGATTTCGTGGTTTACGGGAGCGAGGCATTCTGGGCGATAGAGGTAAAAAACACATCCCGCATACGCCCGGAGGATTTGCGCACCTTAAGCAGTTTTAAAAACGATTATCCGGAAAGCAAGGCTTATCTCGTTTATCGCGGAAAGGAACGCATAATGAAAAATGGTATTTTATGCCTGCCTTGCGATGAGTTCTTGTTAAGGCTTAATCCCAAGAATAAAGAGATTTCCTTTACTTAATTATATGCCCGCACGGTAAATCCCGGGACGCCCTGCCTCCTTCCTTATTATTTAATCGAATCCTTGATTTCCTGCTTCAGTCCCTTGAATGTATTGAGCCAGTCCTTGCGCTCCGCCTTCAATGCCGCGACCAGCTTCCCATACTCCTCAGGCTTGTAATAATTCCTCGGCTCGAATTTCTTCGCGTCCATATCGGGCACCTGCTCCGGCACCTGGTAATGCCAGTCCGGGTCTTCCTTCCACTTGATATCGCCTTTGGCAATATGCTTGATGATATTCGCCGAATCCACGACACCAATTTTAGCACCCTCCGCGCCGCCGACCTTGCCCGTATTCATGACGTATACCTCGATATCCCCGCGTTTTTTGAGGATATTATAAAAGATATTGCCTTCATCCTCTTCCGGCCCGATGATGAAGGGATTCGTCCCGACCACGCGCTTTTGTTTTCCCGCCTGTGTCGGGTCGCCGGCCGAGGTCTCGACCGATTCGCCCAGCATAAAGAAGGCGGCCGCCTGCTCCAGCGACAACTTCGCCACCGGCGGCATAATATCCGCCCGGCGGAAGATAAATACCAGGATATTGGCGTAAGGAATATCTATGGCGTCATCCGTATAACCCATGTCTTTACGCCGGACAATGGCGCGCCCGTTGGAGGTAACCTGGTAGTTGGTAAAATCCACCTTGCCGGTCGCTTTATCCACCCAGACATTTTCCAGCACCGCGTGCGGGGCGGTGACCGCCTTGTAAAGGAGCGGGTCCTGCGTGGGCGAAAGGCCCTCGGTCTTCATGTAGAAATTGTCTTCCGTCCCGATGCAATAGCCGGTGTCTTTGAGGAAGACGACATCGTCTTGGCGGATTTTAACGGTCTCCTCGCCCTTTAGGAAATGGTGGTGGCAGGTAAGGGTGGTTTTTCCCGTGCCGGAAAGCCCGAAGAGCAAAACGCCTTTGCTTACCAGCTTGCCGTCACTTCCAGTGACGATTAATTCCTTGGAGCCGGCGTGGAAACCGAGCCAGCCTTTTTGCTTGGCTATCCACATCCCCAGGCGCAGGAACGATTTCTTCACCTCGCCGGTGTAATCCGTTCCGAGGATAAAGGTCTTCTTTAAACCGGCGTGCACCAATACCTTCCGCTCCGGCCATTCCGGGATATCAATGGTGGTCATATCAGGTTTACCCTGAGCGTTTCCGCCGAAGGGGTTATCCTTGGTTTTTGGGAAGAGCGTCTCGCCCCAGCCGTAGGCAATCCGGGAGAACTCCTTGGTGACGTAATAACGGCAGCCGAGCGCGATTTCCTTGGACCGGCACATGGTGCGCTCTATCATAATCAGGTCTTTGGTCTTCAAATATTCCATGACCTTGGAGATAGTTTCTTCCTGTTGGGGGGTGGGCTTATCAAAGATGATTTCGGTGAACTTGGCGCTCCGGGAGTTGATTTTGGTGGTGTAAGAAGCGCTCCCGAATTCGGTGGTGATCTCGTCCTTCTTGGCGAGTTCGCGCAGTTCCTTTGGGCTTGGATTATTGAGGATGGACTTGGCCTTTATTTCCGTTTCAAAGATGTTCATAATGCCTCTATTCTATAGACGTAAGAACTAATAAACTGAAACACTAAAAAAC
Source organism: Planctomycetota bacterium (assembly GCA_016207825.1). Classification (NCBI taxonomy): domain Bacteria; kingdom Pseudomonadati; phylum Planctomycetota; species Planctomycetota bacterium. Next base: position 95,000 of record JACQZI010000011.1, read on the forward strand.
ACAAATCAACAAAGATTTATTATAGTTATCATACTCCAAGAGAGCGGGAAGTCAATATATAAATAAGTGCTGTTAACAGGATAATTCTTGCCTTTCGCCAGAAAGAGTAGTAGTATATTTCCTTGTTTGGCAAACCACAAGCGAAAGGAGGAAAGATATGAAAACCAATTATGCCGGGCATGAAAGTGTTTACCGCAAGCATAAGGCAACCGGGAAAGACGGATGGGACGCCGACCCTGTTTCAACCAAAGAAACGCTTGATACGATGGAAAAAGCGCTCAAATCCGGCTATCTCCCCAAGAAGGGCCGGATGATAGAGCTGGGCTGTGGAGCCGGAAACGTCGCCTTGTGGCTTGCCGATAAGGGGTACGAGATTTCCGGGGTAGAGATTTCCTCGACCGCCGTGGAATGGGCCAAGGAAAAGGCCAAGGCGAAGAATATCAAGGCCGATTTCCGCGTCGGGAATGTCGTGGATTTAAAGGACTATAAAGATAATACCTTTGATTTCGTCCTGGACGGCCATTGCCTGCATTGCATTATCGGGGATGACCGGAAGCAATTCCTGAAAAACGCCCTGAGAATCATAAAGCCCAAGGGGGTGTTCTTCGTGGATACCATGTGCGGGGAGATACTGAACGAGGATTTGAAGAAACAATTCGACCCCAAGACCCGATGTTTAATATTGCCGGACGGCACCGCCCAGCGCTATATCGGATTGGCCGAAGATATCGTCCGGGAAGTCAAAGACGCCGGGTTCAAGGTCCTGCACCACGAAATCAGCCTGCGCAAATCCAAGGACGATAACGATACGGTCCTGGTCTACGCGGTGAAGGAATAAAAAGGAGTAAAAAACATGCTAAACCCAGGCAAGAAGATAATATTCCCAACGCTGGTTTTATTTTCCGTGTTTTTCGGGATGCTTATGCGGGCAGAGGCGCAAACTCCGCAAGCCGAAAAGGAGAAGCGCAGCACGCAAATAAAAGAGCTGACCGAAAGGCTCAAAAGCAAAGACTCCAGGAAAAGAGAGGAAGCCGCCTATTACCTTATGGATATGAAGGCGATTGAGGCCGCCCCGGAACTCCGGAAGCTTCTGGAAGACGAGGATACCGATGTGCGCGAGACGGTTATCGAGGCGCTGGGAACAATCGGCGACAAGGAATCAATTCCGTTAATAAGGAAATTTTTATCCGATAAGGAAGACGGCCTCCGCGCCACGTCCGTGCAGGCCCTGGCGCGGCTTAAGGACAAGGAATCCATTCCGGCAATCAGAAAGGCGCTTTCGGATGAATACCCGCCGGTGCGCGTTTACGCGGCGGTCGGGCTGGGCAAATTAGGCGATAAGGACGCGATTCCTTTGATACGAAAGCTTTTAAGGGATGATAACGATATCGCCTGCGAAGCGGCCATAAGCGTTTTGGCTGATTTCGGCGACCGGGAATCTATCCCGCGTTTCCGCGAGCTTTTGGACGACCCCTCCGGGCTGGTGCGCGGGTCGGCCGTTGACGCGCTGGCTAAATTCGGCGACAAGGAATCCATTCCCAAGATAAAGAGCCTTCTGGAGAAAAAAGACATCCCCTCCCGCACCTCCGCCCTGTCCGCGCTCGGGATATTGCAGGACCGCGGTTCGCTGCCGGAGATAAAAAAGGCGCTTTCCGATAAGGAATGGACCGTGCGGCTTTCCGCCGCCCAGGCGCTCCTTAAATTCAAGGATAAGGAACTCCTTCCTGTGGTTATAAAAATGTTCGAAGACAAAGACAAGCTCTTGCGCGGGTGGCTGGCCGTTTACATGGTGGAAGAAGGCGAGACCTCTTCCGTCCCGAAATCCGCCATCGCGGATATCAAAGAGCTTTACAAGACATGGCTGAGCGAAAGAGGAACCGCGCAGGTCGAAAAGGCATTGAAAGAACTGGGCGCCGCCGATAAATAATTATTTTGATTCGCAATCCGCTTTATGTTTTAATCAACAGCCATGAAAGTATTGTTTTTAGGTCGGGGCCATAACCATCCGGCGACCCGTTACCGCATCACGCAGTTTTTGGATTATTTCCGCTTGAACCGGGTGGAGCCGGTGATTGAGGATTTTCCAGACGGCTTTTTCAAGTGGTGGCGCCTGAGCAAGAAGAAATACGATATCGTCTTCATCCAGAAAAAGCGCGTTTCCGTATTCTGGCTGGAGCGTTTTAAGTCGCAGGGCGCCAAGGTCCTGTATGATTTCGACGATGCCGTGATGTTCGCCTCCTCACGCCACGCCACGCCAGATTCTCCCAAGAGAATGAAAGCGTTTGTCAAGATGGTCAAGGCAAGCGACGGCATCATCGCCGGGAATCCGTATTTGAAAGAGCAGGCCGAGCAGTATAACAAGAAAGCCTGGATTATCCCGACCTCAATGGATACGGAAAAATACCCGATAGCCCGGCACGGGACCAAAGACCCGGCAACCCCGGTAATCCTCGGCTGGATAGGCGGGGGAAAGTCGCTGGTATTTCTTCAGGCGCTTTTGCCTGCCCTGGAAGAGTTGGCGGGCAAGTTTAACATACAGCTAAAGATAGTCTGCAACGCGTTCTTTGATTCGGATAAGATAAAGATTATCAAAAAGCAGTGGAAAGAAGAGCACGAGATTTTGGACGTCCTAACGTTTGACATCGGTTTGGCGCCGCTGCCGGATGACCCATGGAGCAAAGGCAAATGCGCCGCGAAGTTATTGCAATACATGGCGGGCGGGATTCCATCGGTCGCCTCTCCGGTCGGCGTCCATACGGAGATAATACAGGAAGGCGTCAACGGGCTCCTGGCAACAACGCCGGAAGAATGGAAGGCGAAGCTTGAGCGGTTGATAGCCGACGCCAAGTTGCGTGAATCCTGCGGGCTTGAAGCGAGGAAGACGGTGGAGGAAAGATATTCTGTAAAATCGAGCGCGCCGAAACTGATAAATATATTTAAAGAAATCGTTAAATAATGACTTGTCCCGACGCTGCCGGTCGGGACGCCTGGATAATAATGAACGTATCCCTCTTTGCTATGCTCAGAGGGGCGCTTGAATGATGATTTTAGTAGAAGCGGAGGCTGTATTATGAAAAAACTAAACGAAGTATTATTGGTAACTTTCACAACGGCTTGTTTGATGTTAACCGCCTGCGATTCGAAGCAAGGGGAAAGCCGCGCGCCGGATAAGGGACAGACAGGCAAAGCACCTGATAAGGTGGAGCCGATTCCTTATTCGGATTCGTTCCTGATAGATAATCCGCCCATCACGCGCGCGGTGGAGGGAAATCCGTTGAAATATGCCGCCCAAAGGATAGACCTTGATTTGGACAGTTTCGAACTGCCCCGCCCTTACGAAGGCCTTTACCGTTTGGCATGCCGCTTCCCGATTATTGATGCGGTGGCGAACCGCCCGCTTTATATGAAGCAATGGGCCGAGGATACGACCGAGCAAATTAATAAATTCCATAAAGAAAAGGGATTGGGAGCAATTCCTTTTGCCATCAGTGTGCTTCGGGAAACAGACCAGTTCCCGATGAAGGATTACGGCCCGGACGAAAAAGCAATGAAGGCACTAAAAGAAGATTTAAGCAAATCGAACTTCACGCCGAAGTATCAGGAAATATTGCTGAATCTATACGGCGGCTATTCGATTGCCCAGCAAATGGTGAAGGCAGCCAAAGGCAATCTTTCCGAAGACGACCTGAAATTCTTTTACGCCAATCCCGGCTATTTTCTTGCCCCGGACGGAAAGAGGATGCCCTCTGTCACGGGAAATGTGGACACGCACTTTATGTTTATCGAGCGTGCCCGGAAAGTTGGGTATGAATATATTTTCGCCGCGGCAATGATACTGGCCGATGCCTCTTCCGGATATGTTAATGCGACAAAGGGATTCAAACAAGCCGATTACTTCACCGACCCGGATAAAGCCAATGAAACTTTTAACTGCGGGGATATGGTCATCACCGGATTCGGGGATGATGAGCATAAAAACACTGCGTCATTCTTAATAGACTTGGGCGGGAATGATACTTACACGAATAATGCCGGCGGTTCCTTCGGGACCAAAGGTGATGTCGCCGTATGCCTCGACCATTCGGGAGACGATTATTACAAAGCGCCGGATAAAAGCTATGTCCAGGGATTCGGGTTTTTGGGAGTGGGATATTTAATCGACCTTGCCGGGAACGACAAATACTATGCCAAACACTTCTCGCAGGGCGTCGGAATCATCGGGGTCGGTGCGATATATGATGTAACAGGCGATGATATCTACGACGCGCATGCCGTCTGCCAGGGCGCGGGGATAATCGGCGTGGGGATGATTCTTGATACGTCCGGGAATGATTTATACGATTGCGCGACAAACGGGCAGGGCTCGGCAACGACCTTGGGGCTGGGCGTTTTATCCGACCTTGAAGGGAATGACAAATACCAGTTAGCGCTGGATAAGAATAAAGATAATCTCGGCGTAGGCCCGCTCCCCGGATACGGGCAGGGAGGGGCGCTTTCCTTCCGCCCCTGGCCGCCGACAAAGAAATTCACGCCCTACGGCGGCATCGGGATTCTGACCGACGGCGCCGGGAACGATACCTATCAAACCGCGGGCTGGTGCGACCAGGGCGGGAGTTATATTATGTCTCTTGGCGCGCTGGTTGATTATGCCGGTAACGACAATTACACCAACGGCCGCGGCGGCGGGAGCTCCATCCATATCACCAACGCGATTATCATAGATAAAGACGGGGATGATGTTTACAACACCAATTTCCTGGGGTTCGGCTCGGGCAGCGACCGCTCGCCGGGAATCTTTATCGATTACCGCGGGAACGATACTTATAATAAAGACAAAGATTGCGTCATGTCTTACGGCGCGGGCTGTAAGCCTTTAGGGTTTTCCCTGTTTATCGATTACGAAGGCGTGGATACCTATCACTGCAAATATCCAGCATTGCCGACCGACCATCCGGGCGAGAGTTTCGGCGGCATTTCTCCGGAATCTGATTGCCGCGCCTGGCCGTATTCCATCTTCCTGGATTTGGGCGGGAAGGATAATTACCAGATACCGCTTAGAGAAAACGATACGGAAAGATTCAGTTACGGACACGGAATACACTTGGATACCACATGGCCCGACGGAGATGTCATCGGCAAGATTACCAATCCCCTGCCGCCATACGGCGATTATAAGCTTCCGCAAACCGTAAATAACGAATATATCAAGCTCCTGCAGAATCCGGATTTATTCAGCCGGTTTCAGGCAATCGGGCAGATTTCCAATGCCGGGCCAGAAATCATCCCGCAACTGGTCGAATCAATCGTCAACTCTACCCACCGACAGTTTAACCGCGACATCATGGAGTGCATACATTATTATTTGACGCGTGATAAGATTAGCGGAAAAGAATCCGCGCAGCTGGTTCCTTTGCTGAAAGCGGCGGATGCGGAAGTGCGGATAATCATCGCGCACGATTTGGGATTGTGGGGTTTTAAGAACGCCATCCCGGCGCTTCTTGAGACCTTGGAAAAAGATTCCGAGGGACAGGTGCGCCGGTTTGCCTTGGCCGGCTTGTTATTACTTGATGCGCGCGAGGCATTGCCGCTAGTCCGCAAACTCCTTGCAACAGATTCCACGGCTGATGTCCGGCGCGTGGCGATAGGATACCTCGACAAGCTTGACCGGGAAAACTCAATTGACTTAATCCTGAAAGCAATGGAAACGGATTCCAGTCCGATAGTGCGGGGAACCGCGGCAGAGGTTTTCGTCAATTACCGGGATGAACGCGCCAAAGGTGTTTTAGAACGTGCCGTTAAATCAGATGATGTCTACCTCCGGCGCGCGGCGGCCAAGGGGCTGGCCAATTTCGGGAACTTCGCGGCGCTGGAAATCCTGATAGATTCGATGGACTTCCGCTCCATAGATACTTCAGGCAATTACGGCGAGAACGTGCCGGCTTATATCGCGCGGTATACCGGGGTGAATACGCCGGGGGACGGCAGCCCTTACGACCCGGCGGCGTGGAAGAAATGGCTGAAGGAAAATAAGGATAAAATAGACATCAGGAAGAATGCCGATGCCTATCTTGATTTCGCTTTGGTTACGGAAAACAGTGCCAATCTTTCGGACGAAGAGAAAATCCGTCAGTATGAAGAATTCCTGGCGAAATTCCCGGGTTATATCCCGGCCAGAGAGGTTTTAGGGAATCTCTTGAACGGAGTCGCCTGGAACATGGTCACGGCGGATAAATCAACCCCGGCGTTTAATGCCGAACTGGGATTAAAATACGCGATAAGGGCGGTTGAATTAAATCCGATTCCGATGATTATCGATACGCTGGCCGAGGCATACGAAGCCAACGGGCAGATAGACGACGCGATAGAGATCTGCGAAGAGCAATTGAAGAAAACCCCGGAGGAGGCGATGTTTAAAGAAAGGTTTGAGCGTTACAGGAAAATGAAAGAATAGAAAGCCATGCCGAAAATAAGCGTTGTCATTGCCGCGTATAATAACGGCAAATTCCTGCCGGAGGTTCTGGAATCCATCTTTAGCCAAACGGAGAAGAACTTTGAAATTATCGTGGTGGATGACGCCTCCGAGGATAATACGCAGGAAATAATGCAGCAATACCGCAACCGGGTGGTTTATGTCCGCCTGGCAGCCAACGGCGGCTCGGCCATTGCCTGGAACAAGGCGATAGAATTAGCCAAGGGGGAATATATCGTGCTGGCTGCGGCGGATGATGTCTGGATGCCTGACAGATTGGAACTGCAGGCGAAAGTGCTGGATGAAAAGCCGGAGATCAGCCTGGTTTACGGCAAATGCATTACGGTGGATGAAAAAGGGAATCCGCTGAAGGAAGATATTATCCATAAAACGCATCCCGCGGGAAAAGTATTTCTGGAGCTGTTCAGCCGGGATAACTTTATGCCCGCCTCGACGGTGATGTTCAGGAAAGCGCTTCTGGCAAAATCAGGCATGCTGGACAGCGCGTTCAGGCTCTGCCAGGATTACGATTTCTATATGCGCCTGGCGCGGTATAGCGAGGCTGCTTTTGTGGACAAGGTTCTGGTCAAATACCGGAAACACGCCGGCTCGGTCACCACCGGCAAGCGCCATAACGCCTTTGCCTTCCAACGCAAGGTGATAGACAAAATCTGGAACCTCTATAAAGCGGATATAGAATCCGGCATAACCGAAGGGCTTTACCACAAAAGATTGGTTAAGCAGTCCTTAAAAGAAGGACGATATTATTTAAGGCGCAAGGAAAAATCACTCGCCCGCGAAAGCCTGCGGGAAGGGTTTAAATACAGCCTTTTTAACTTAAGCTTATTGTTCCAGTATTTAAGGACAATGAAAACAATCGAAAGAATCGGCAAGCGCATCAGGAAATTCAACCTAAAACTGGCGTTCCTTTTCCTGATAATCGTCTCGCTCATTTACCTGGCAATCAAACTGCCCGAGCCGGAATATTTATTGCCGTTTTATATCGGCGGGCTGGCGCTGGTTATCTTCGGGGAAATCGTGCGCGTCTGGGCGACCGGCCACTTGGAAAAGAATAAATCGCTGACCACGAGCGGTCCTTACGGCTATGTCAAAAACCCGATGTACGTGGGCTCATTCATCATCATGCTCGGCTTTAATGCCATGGCGTTTAATCCTTATATACATTATATATTGGCGCTTGAGTTATTGTCGTTCGTTTTCTATTATGTCCCTGTCAAGCGCAAGACCGAAAGCCCGCGGCTGGTGGAAAAGTTCGGAGAGGCTTATCTTGATTACGATAAAAAAGTGCCGGATTACATCCCGCGCCGTTTCAGCGCGTATCAGGGGGAGAATTCGGAAAAGAAATGGACCAGGGCGGTATTTTCCGAGAACAATGAGCTGCACGTCGGCTTTATGGTGCTTCTCGGCGCGATTGCCGTAACACTGCGGTTTTGGATTCATTAATAAAATAAGTAAGCAGATTGAGCGGATAACAATTCATTTGTAATATAAAACGATTTGTTAATTCTTATATAAAAGTTAAGTGAATTAATTCGAATTATCCGTTAATCCGTGTACAGTATAAGATGAAAGTCATTCAAGTCCTTAAAGACAATCCGCCGCTGTCGCCGATTACCCGCTTGGTGGAATACGAGGGGAGAAAAGCCGTCTGGAAAGATTATTCCGAGCGCAGTTTTTGGGTAAAGGATATCTGGGGGAAGTTGCTTATCCGCCACGAAGCGCAAAGCATCAAGCGACTTGAGGGGATAAAAGGCATCCCAAGATTAATCAAGCGGGTGGGCGAATACGGATTTTTAATGGAACATATCGAAGGCGAGCCGCTCAAGAAATTTAAAAAAGAGACGCTTCCTTTCAGCGTGTTTGGTAAAATGTCCGGCCTGGTAAAAAAACTCCACCAACGAGGGGTCGTACACCTGGATTTAGGGCAGAAAAAGAACATACTTCTGGATAAAGAGTATAATCCGTATTTCATAGACTTTGCCAATGCGCTTTATTTCAGGAAAGACGCTCTAGGATTTAATGCATTGTTTAAGATGCTATCCCTGATAGACTACAGCTCGCTTTTAAAGTTTAAGCACCGCTTTTTCCCGGAGACGCTGACGGAAAAAGAAAAGCGGCGGTTAAAATGGTTTTTCTTCAGCCGCCACTTTTGGATATTCAAACCTAAAACATACAGGCAGAAAGACAAGGTGCTTTAATGAAATTAAGAACGAATATCCGCCGTGTTTTTATCGTGGTGATTTTGCTTTGGTCGCATCCGGAATTGTATCCCTTTCTTATCGGCGCCGGATTGGTTGTGATAGGCCAAATCATCCATTTTATTTCCGCCGGATATTTAACCAAGCAATCAGAGCTAACCACGGCCGGGCCGTACCGCTTTGTGCGCAATCCTTTTTATGCGGGAAATATTCTGACTGATATCGGTTTGTGCCTAATGGCGAATAATCCGTATGTTGCAGCCATCTTTTTACCCTTGTTTTACCTGGTGGTTATCCCGCGCCGGGTAAAGAAAGAAGAAAAATTCCTTTCCGAAAAGTTCGGAAACGCGTATGTAGAATTCTGTAACAAGGTGCCGAGATTTTTCCCGCGCTTATGGCCGGCCAAATTGGATAAAATAAGCGGATGTTTTTCCTGGGGGCAGATTATAAAATACCGTGAAATATGGCGTGTCATGCGGGCGTTCGGTCTCGTTATCATATTTTATCTTCAATATCGTATTGGTTTTGACCTTATCAATAATACCGCCCGATGGAATGATTTACTAAACAATTCTGTAAACATGCATCTTTTAATAGTGCTGGCGATTATCATAATAATCCCGCCGATTATCCAATTCGGATTTATTTCCAAGAAACGGTAATTTTCTTCGTTTCGAGAGTTCCCGATTATATTAAAGGTTAAAGCGAAAAAGATTGACTTCATCGTTATGACATAGTAATATAAAACCATCATGGGAGATACGAAAAACTATCAGGGACTTTTTGCCACAATGGTGGCTGAAAAGGCATCTGACCTTTTTGTCAAAGTGGGCGTTCCGCCTTCCATCCGCGTGAGCGGAAAGATGAGGACGGTTGACGGCCCTCCGGTTACCGAAGATATTGTCAAGCAGATGTTCGAGGATATCACCAATGAACGCCTGCGCAAGGAGTTCGAAGCCAAAGGCGAGGTGGATACTTCTTATGAAATGTTCGGCGTGGGCAGATTCCGCGCCAATATTTTTAAGCAAAGAGGAACTTTGGCAATGGTTTTTAGGCACGTCCAAAGCAAGATTCCTCCGCTGGAAGAAATCAATGTTCCGATGGCGCCTTTGCAGAAACTATGCCTGGCAAAAAGGGGCTTGATACTCCTGACCGGGACGGCCGGAAGCGGAAAATCCACGACCATTGCCAGCATGATAAATTATATCAACCAGAATTACCATAAGCATATCATTACCCTAGAAGACCCGATAGAATATTTATTCCGCGACGATAAAAGCGTGATTGACCAGCGCGAAGTAGGAATAGATACCCATTCATTTGCCCAGGCCTTGCGCTCTTCCTTGCGCCAGAGCCCGGACATCATCATGATAGGCGAAATGCGCGACCTGGCAACCATGGAGGCGGCGCTTAACGCGGCCGATACCGGGCACCTGGTCATCAGCACTTTGCATACGATAAACGCCTCGCAGACCGTGGAAAGAATCATCAACTTTTTCCCGCCGCACCAGCATCAGCTTTTGCGGGAACAACTGTCCATGCTTCTGGAAGGCGTGATTTCAATGAGGCTATTGCCCAGGCGTGACGGCAAGGGCCTTATCCCGGCTGTGGAAATACTACTCAATACCCCGACCATCAAAGAGCTTTTGTTCAACGGAAAGACCAGGGAGTTATACAACGCGCTCAAAGAAGGCGCTTATTACGGGACGCAGACCTACAACCAGTCTTTAAAAGACCTTTATATGAAAGAGCTGATTACCCTGGAAGATGCCATGGCCGGCGCGGACAGCCCGGACGAACTAAAGCTTGAGATACGCGGAATCAAGAAGGGGTCAGCAGCAGGCGATTTCGATTTCACCAAATTCAAGCCCAAATAAAGCATAGTTCAATAGCTAGATATGAATCATTCGATGACCACTGGTTTTAGTTTCGGTTCTACCTCAGGCATCATTACTACGCTTGGCTTGATGGTTGGTCTGCATTCGGTTTCCCCCGATAAACTGGTGGTTCTGGGCGGGATATTGACCATCGCGATTGCCGATGCTTTTTCCGACGCCTTGGGGATGCATGTTTCCGAGGAGGCCGAAAATAAGCACACCCCCAGAGAAATATGGGAAGCAACTATTTCTACTTGGGCGGCGAAATTTATAACCGCCTGCACATTCCTCGTTCCGCTGGTGCTTTTTTCCGTTGAAACCGCCATTACCGTGAGCGTGATTTACGGGATGAGCCTTTTAAGCATAAGCAGTTATTTCCTGGCCAAAAAGCAGGGTGTTAAACCGATAACCGTGATCTTTGAGCATGTTTTTATCGCCGCCCTGGTTGTCGCCATCACGCATTACATCGGGGATATCATCCATTCGTTTTGCAAGGTTTGAGGAAAGGGTTATTTCTGCCTGATTAATGCCATTGCCTCGGCGCGCGTGGCGGCGTTCTTCCTGAAGACTCCCCTGACGACGGATGTGATTACCTTTGAACCGGGTTTCTTGACTCCCCGCATGGTCATGCAGAGATGCTCGGCTTCTATTATCACCATTACTCCCCGTGGTTTCAATGCCTTGTGGATGGTTTCGGCAACCGCGGTGGTCAATGCTTCCTGCACCTGAGGGCGCTTGGAAAGTATTTCCACTACCCGGGCAAGCTTGCTTATCCCGCAGACGCGTGAGCCGCCCGGCAGGTAAGCCACATGGGCCTTGCCGATAAAAGGGAGAAGATGGTGTTCGCACACGGAAAAGAAGGGGATATCGCGGATAAGGACGATTTCGTCATGGTCCTGGGAGAGAAGCACCTTGATTACCCGCGCCGGGTTGGTGCCGATTCCGGAATAGATTTCCTCGCACATTTCGGCCACCCTCCTGGGCGTTTCTTTTAAGCCGGTACGCTTGGGGTCGTCACCGATTCCCTCCAGGAAAAGCCGTATCGATTGCTCAATCTTTTTCTTGTTTATCATAAAGGAAAGATTAAAGGATACACTTTAGCCGGAAGCGCGTCAATAAAATAAATTTGTGTTGTAGCGGGATTTTTCTTGACAAGCAGGCGACTTTAATATAATATAAGTTCAGACGGACGCGTCCGTCCAATTGTTATGGCAAAAAAGAATGCAGTAAAGGAATCCAGCCCGCTGGAAAGAAGCGGGCAAATCCTGGATGCCGCCACAAAGTTTTTTAGCCGCGATGGCTACCGCCTGACCGATGTCCAGGATATCGCCGACAAACTCAAACTCGGCAAGGGAACGGTTTACCGCCATTTCAAATCCAAGCGGAAGCTTTTTACATCTATTATAGAGCGCGGCATGCAGCGGCTGGTAGCGGAAATCCATTCCAAAATAGAAGGCGCAGGAAATCCGCTGGAAAGGCTCGAGCTGGCAATCATGGCGCACCTGGATTTCTTCGAACGGAATAAGGATTTGATTGAACTCTTCATGCATGAACGCAGTGAATTCAAGGACCACTTCAAGCCGCTTTACCTTAAATATTACCAGGAACACCAGAAACGGATTGAATATATCATAAAAGAATGCGTCCAGAAAAAGCTGGTTAAACCCGTTGAGCCCAGAGGGGTTGCCAGCGTCCTGACGGACCTTTATTACGGGGTTTTGTTTACCGCCTATCTGGGAGAAGGCAAGAATAGCCTGCAGCAAAAAGGCAGATACATAATAGATATATTTCTGAAAAACATGATGACGGGAGCCCGTTATGATTAAGGAGGCTTTTTATGAGATGTAAATTCGGATTAGTAGCTTTAATCGGTTTCTTTTCCCTGGTTTCCTGCATCGCGAGCCGGCCGGTAAATTACCCGGCGGGAAATTACGAGGTGGTTATCCCCTCGCGGGATTCCGGGCCAACCGAGGTCTCTTACGCCGTGCCGCTCTTTGCGGATAATAACCAAGCCGTTCCCGGCAAAGGCAAAATAGCGCTTTCGCTGGATACCTGCATCAAGGCGGCCCTGGAAAATAACCGCCAGCTTTTGAGCGCTATGGAAGGCAAAAATAAGGCAAAAGGCAGGCTAAAAGAAACCGAAGCCTTGAGATACCCGCAGCTTACCGTGAATCTTACTTATACCAGGATTGATGAAATAAACACATTTGATATAGGCCCGACGACAATCGAAACCGGTTCGCTGGATAATTATAAGGGCGAGGCATCCTTAAAGCAATTGTTATACCAGGGCGGTAAAATAAGAGCGCTGATTTATTCGGCCGAGCTAGGCCAGCGTATCGCCGCATTGCAATTTGATGACACGAAAGAAGCGATATATTTCCTCGTTGCCAAGTCTTATTACGATGTTGTCTTAAACCAGGAAATACTCGACGTCAACAAGAAGAGCCTGGAAACGACCAGCGCCCACCGGGATAACGTCAAGGCGTTAAAAGGACAGGGCATGGTTTCCGATTACGAATTACTGCGCGCCGAAGTGCAGGTAAGCAACCTCAAAACCCTGGTCATGCAGGCGGAAAGCAATTTGAAATTATCCAAACTTACTTTATTGCGCGTGATGGGCGCCCCGACCGATGATGAAAGCGCGGAAATAGAACTGATTGATAAATTTGATTACATTGCTCAAACGACGGATTTGCAGAAATCCATGGAAACAGCGTTTAACTTAAGGCCCGACCTTGCCCAGGCAGGACTTTTGGTCAAGATGCAGAAGGAAAGCATCAAAGCCGCCCGGGCGGATTTAAGGCCGACCGTTTCGGTTTTCGCCAACGGGGGAGAGGAAAAGCCTTCCCGTAAGGTCTTCGGAGGGACAGAATGGGGCGATTACTGGAACGCCGGCGGCATGGTCTCGTTCCCGCTTTTTGAAGGCGGCAAGACCCGGGGGAAAATCATGCAGGAAAAAGCCGTCCTCCACCAATACCAACTGGCTTTGAGCGATACCGAGGAAAAAGTCCGCTATGAAGTAAAGCAGGCGTTTCTTACCCTGAAAGACGCTGAGGAAATGATTAACGCGCAGAAGGAAAACGTCAAGCAGGCGCGCGAAGGCCTGCGCCTGGCAGAGCTTGGTTACAAGAACGGAGTGAATACACAGCTGGAGGTAATGGACGCCCAAACAGCCCTCGATATCGCCCAGAAAAATTATCTTTCGTCCTTATACGGCTATAATGTTGCGTATTTAATGCTAAAGAAATCCATGGGTGTTTTGAACAGCAAATAATATTTAATGAAAGGAAAGAATATGAAGAAAATAATTATTTCAGGATGCATCATTCTGGCCGGTTTGGCCTTAATAGTTTTTCCGGGCTGTAAAAAGAAAGCCGCGGCGGCTAACGGCGAACAGGAAAAGATTCCTGTCAACGTGGTGCTTGCCGCCAAGAGCGATATCAGCGATATCGTTGCCTTGACCGGAAATATCGAAGCGATTAACACCGCCGATGTTTTCCCGAAGGTGACTGGCCGGGTGGAAGAACGGTTCGTGAATAACGGAGACATGGTAAAAACCGGCAACAAGCTGGCTGTGCTTGAGCACTCGCTGATTACCGCGCAGGTAAAGCAGTGGGCGGCTTCTTTGGAAGCGGCCGACCAGCAGCTGAACCAGTTGGAAATAAACCTGGTGAACCTCGGCAAGGACCTGGAACGGATTTCATCCTTGGCCGATTCCGGCGCCGTTTCCGAGCAGAAGAAAGATGATATAGAAACAAAATATAACGCCATGCAGGCGCAGAAAAAACAAGTCCAGGCGCAGAAAAAGCAGTCCGAAGCCATGCTCGAACAAGCTGTGATACAGGAAAGGGAAGCGACTATCGTTTCTCCCGTAGACGGGTTTGTCGCGGCGTGCTATTTGGAAAAAGGCGACATGGCGGCGCCTTCCCAGCCGGCGTTTAAAATCGTCCAGATAGAAAAAGTTAAGATAATCGCGCACCTTTCGGAAAACGATTTCACCAGAGTGAACACCAAAACTCCCGCCCGGTTAAAAATCGGGAACGAGCCGGAGATTTCCTGCGCGATAAGCAATATTTCCCCGGCGCTCGATTTGCGCACCCGTTCGGCGGAACTGGAAATACACCTTGATAATCCCGAATATAAACTGAAACCAGGCATGTTTGCCGAAGTCGAATTGATAATTTCCACCGAAACCGGAAGAATCGTCATCCCGAAAGATTACATCCTGGTGGAAATGGGCAAATATTTCGTGTTCAAAGTTGTGGACAATAAAATCAAGAAACAGGAAATACAAATCGGCATCCAATCCAAAGGGATGGTTGCCGTTATGGAAGGCATTTCGGAGGAAGACCAGCTTATAACAATCGTGGGCGCCCATCTGAAAGACGGGACGTCGGTTGAAATAATAAAAGAAAGCGCGGCGAAATAGCCCCGCTGAGGGAGAGATTACATATGACTTTTCCAGAATTCGGAGTAAAGCGTCCGGTTACCAACCTGATGATTTTTACGGCGGCAATCGTGCTGGGGTTGTTTTCCCTGCATTTCCTGCCAATTGACCTCATGCCGAAAATCGATCCCCCGGCTATCACCGTGACGACGATTTATCCCGGCGCCTCAGCTGAAGACGTGGAGACAAAAATCACCCAGCCCATCGAAAACGACCTTTCCATCGTTTCCAATCTGGACGAGCTGGTCTCCTTTTCCCAGGAAGGCATTTCCACGGTTACCTGCAAGTTTAACTGGGGAGAAAACCTGGACGAAGCGGCCAATAACATCCGCGACCGGCTGGATTTTACCAAGCGCAAGCTCCCGACCGACGCCCAGCAGCCGATGATTATCAAGTTCGATACCTCGATGATACCGATTTTGGGCATGGGTGTGACGGCAAAGGAATCCTGGGAAAAACTTTACGATATCGTGGATGTCCAGCTGAGCGAGGCATTAAAGCGGGTTCCCGGGGTCGGCGCGATCCAGATCATCGGCGGGATGGAAAGGGAAATCCATGTCGAGCTGAACCAGAATAAAATGGACGCTTACGGGCTTTCGGTGCGTGAAATCGAAAGCGCCATCAAGAACAGCAATATTACCATCCCGGCCGGCAGCCTGAAAGTCGGCAAAAACGAGTATATGCTCCGCATGCCCGGCGAGTTCCAGAAAGTCGGCGAAATCGGAAGAACCATCGTCAAGGAATCCAAAGGCAAACTCGTCCACCTTTCGGATATCGCGTTTGTCAAGGACTCTTTCAAGGAAATGAAAATGAACGTGCTGGTGGACGGCGACAAAGGCATGATGATGATGGTCCAGAAACAGTCCGGCTCCAACAGCGTGGAAGTGGCGCACGCGGTGCGCGATAAGCTGGACGAGATAAGAAAAACCCTGCCCGCGGATGTTAAAATAAACGAAATGTTCAATACCGCCCAGTTTATCGAACAGACGATAGACAACCTTTCGACGACCATAATGTGGGGCGGTATTCTGGTCATTTTGGTCATGCTGTTTTTCCTTAGGGACCTGCGGGGGAGTTTGATTATCGCCCTGACCATCCCGTTTTCATTAATCATTACGCTTATTTTCGTTTACGCCTTCGGGATGACCATCAATATGATGTCCCTAGCCAGCCTTTCAATCGCGGTCGGCATGGTTGTGGATAACGCCGTGGTCGTCCTGGAAAATATTGCGTATCACCGGAGTATCGGCAAGCCTCTAAAAGAAGCGGCGATATTCGGCTCCTCGGAAGTGGGGCTGGCGATTTCCGCCTCGACCCTGACGACCATCGTCGTCTTTGTCCCTCTTATCTTTATGACGGGCATCAGCGGCATAATGTTCAAGGAACTCGGCATTGCCATCATTGTCACGCTTTTGGCGTCGCTCTTTACGGCATTGACCATGACTCCGATGCTTGCCTCCCAGCTTTTGAAAACCGTGGAAGAGGAAAAGGAAGGGTGGTATAAGGTCTTTTATAAATGGAGTGAAAACATCTTCAATAAAATAGAAGCTACTTACGCGAATATGTTAGGCTGGGCGCTTCATAACCGGGCTTTGGTCATCGCCGGCTCATTTATCATTTTCGTTTTATCGGTCCTTCTGGTGCCGTTTATCGGTAGCGAATTCATCCCGGCCGAAGATACCGGAGACCTGTGGATAACCGTGGAACTGCCGGTCGGCAAGCGCGTCGAGGAAACGGTCAAATTCGGGGAGACCCTGCGCAAGATATTCGAGGCGGAAGCCGGCAAATACATAAAACACCTCTTCGTCCGCTCCGGGAAATCAGATTTCGGCTCGATGTCCGGCCAGAAAGAAGGGCCGAATGTCGTCATGGTCGGCGCCAAGCTGGTGGCGCTTTCCGAAAGGGATATCGGGATTGAGGAAATCGGCAACCGGATACGGGAGAAATACAAGCTGCTTCCGGGTGTGGTTAAAATCACGGTGGACAGCGGCAACCCCTTAAACCGGATGCTTATCGGCGGCGCCAAACCCATGTCCGTGGATATCATCGGGGAGGATATGGATAAGACCAACCAATTCGCCGCGGCGGTCAGGGATGTCATGTTGAAAACACCAGGCACCTCAGACGTCTCCATCAGCCGTGATGTCGCCAAGCCGGAACTCTCGATTAATATCAATGAGGATAAGGCCGGATTGGTCGGGTTGAATAAGGCAACCATCGGCCAGACCTTAAGGACATATTTTTACGGCAACGACACTTTGAAATACCGCACCGGCAGGAAAGAATACAATATCCTGATTAACCTGCGTCCAGAAGACCGGCAGTATGTGGAAAACGTGCGCGATATCAGCATTCCTTCTCCGGGCGGGGAAAGGGTTCCGCTTTCAAGCATCGCCGCGATTACGGAAAAAACTGGCTCGATAGAAATCGAGCGCGAAAACCAGGAGCGCATTGTCCGCGTTTCTTCCAATGTCTACGGCCGTTCGCTGGGCGAGGTTGCCGCGGATGTCGAAGAAGGCATCAGCCATATCCCGCGCCCGCCGGATATCAAGGTCAATATCGGAGGGCTAGTCAAGGAGCAGAGGAAATCCTTTGCCGATATGCAGTTATTGCTCCTGCTTTCCATCATGCTCGTTTACATGGTCATGGCGGCGCAGTTTGAATCCTTATTGCATCCCTTTATCATCATGTTTTCCGTGCCGTTCGCCTTTAGCGGAGTGCTGTTCGCGCTTTGGATTGCCGGATACGCTTTGTCGCTGGTGACGATTTTAGGCGCGGTGTTATTGGTCGGTATCGCGGTCAATAACGCGATAGTCCTGATAGATTATATCAATATCCTGCGCTCGCGCGGGGTGGTGCTGGCGGAGGCGGTCCTGCAGGCAGGACGGCGCCGTTTACGCCCGATATTGATGACTTCACTGACCACCATTTTCGGGCTGATACCGATGGCCTTTGCCGGGGGCGAGGGCTCGGAATCCTTCCGCCCGATAGGCATGACCATCTTGAGCGGGCTGACCGTCTCCATGTTCATCAGCCTGATTCTGGTGCCGGTGATTTATAGTTTGGTCAATATGGATAAAAAGGTGATTGCGAAATCCACTACGCCTGCAAACGCACACGACCCTTCGCAAGATATGCCTGAAGGGGGCTAAAGGAAAGGGGGCATCCGCAATATGTTAATCGGGACACCCCCTAGCTACTAGTCTACCCCTGAAAAACCTACACCCGCCTCTACTTGTTGCCATCATTCAGGCGTCCCTGCCGAAGTGCAGGGATGGCTTACACCTGTGATACCGTTACTTCCAAGAACAACTGCGGAACGTCCTTGTAAACGGGCCCGTTATCCTTGCGTAGTAGAACGGAGTCCCGATTCTCGGGGACGAAGTCCAAGTGAGAAGCACCGCCCGGAGTAAAGCGATTCAGTTTTAGCCCCTTATTTATTAATTCCA